>NZ_CANLRP010000052.1 GCF_947493425.1 uncultured Microscilla sp.
TCTGTTCATTATTGCTAAATTTTGCTCACACAAAGATAATAATTAATTCCACATTTATTTATTGCCTGGTACACTAGTGCATTGGGTACTAAGTTACTCACATATTCCGACCTCCCCAAATCAAGTTTGGCTCACAGCTCCGAGCTTGTTTTCGGAGGACTTTGAGCTTTTGCCTGCTGACTTTACCTAAAAAAACTCACGTAGCTACGGCTCCGACATGCTTCAGAATTCAGAAAACGAACTATGCTTGTTTCACATCACCTCTATTATTTTTCAATTTATGGCAAGTGAAGCAAAACTTCGTGTTTCCAATGCCGAATAACTTCTTGCTCGAAGTACTTGAAACGTTCTAAAAAAACATCAAACATATCGGGGGTATCTAACGAAAGTTCCTCGGCTTTGAGCAAAGTAAAGTTAGCAATAGATGGATAACTGGAGGTAGGTTTTGCATCGCGTACCAACGCACTTTGCAACGAAGAAAAAGTCTTCATTCGATCAAAATACCTGGTTTTGATTTGCTGTAGACGATGCTTTTCTTCAGGTTTGTTTTTATGCCCCCAAATACCCCCAAAGCAGAATTGGGCCCAAATACGTTCTGCTTCAAAAAATAGTTCAATGGCAAACATAGCTCCTGTACCTTCCCAGGAAGCAAATTGCTCGCGTACAAAAATAGGGTACACCTCCTGGGGCAATATTCTTATCACCTGTGCATCATTAGGCGTAAGCAATTTATACTCGGTATGACGTTCGGTAAGAAAATACTGCCTTACTTGCGTAAATATTCCTGACAAGTTGGGTTTATGCTGCATGATAAACTCAATTGCCTTGTGGTGCCGTTTATAAATTTGCTGTGCCAGGCGAATGTGTTCGTCGTCCTCCATCATGTTTTTATCTACACTATCAACATAAGATTGTATAAAAAATGCTACTTGAGTGTCCAGGTGAGCATGCGTTAGTACCTGGTTTATCATTGACCTAAGGGTACTATAAGCCAAATGTTGAAAATAAACCTCTTGTTTGATAAATCTCAAAGGATGCTGGGGGGTAATATACAGGTAGTAATTGGTATATTCATCACCTGGCCATCGGTTTTCTATCAATTTGTAGTTGTGTTGCAGTACCTCTTCAGCGTTGTACAATGGCATGTCCAAAAAGTTTTTGATGCAAATCGTAAACTTTACTTCATCATTCAACACCAATATATCTACTCCCTCATAGTCCCTTAATATTTCGGTTTTCTCAAAATCGCCCAAACTATACCTGATTTTGTCAGGTTTGCTCAAATAATGAAAGTGAGTGATGAGTTGCTTCAAAAAAAACTGCCCTATATCATGCGAGCCTTTAGGATCAAGCAACCAGGCAATAAAGTTAGAATGTTGTTGGGTTTGTGTATCCACCCCCAATACTTCAAACAAGTTAAAACGGTTGAGGTATTGTTCAATTTTTTCGAGGTGATGGGCTTCATCCAGCACAAATTGTTCAAATACCTCCAAACCTTGTAATTCGGCAACAAGTGGTGTCATTGTAATAATTGGTTAATAATACTTGATAAGCATCTGGTCATCAGTATGCTCTCATTGAATGTTTATAGTGCTATCAATTGATCAGTTTGTTTACTTATTTAGGTGTGCTACTCAATGCTATTAATTTTATCTCAACTCAGGCGTTCTTATGTTTCTTTTTTATTTTCTACTCAGGCATAGAAGTAGGCTTTTCGGGACGAGTAACATTGGTATTGATGATGTCTGTTTCTACCAACCCGTCGCGTAAACGCACTATTCTATGTGCATAATGGGCTATATCATCCTCGTGCGTTACCATGATAATGGTATTGCCTTTTTGGTGCAACTCATCAAACAAGTCCATAATCTCATAAGAAGTTTTAGAATCCAGGTTACCTGTGGGTTCATCTGCAAGGATAATACTGGGATCATTTACCAAAGCCCTGGCAATTGCCACTCGTTGGCGTTGTCCTCCTGACATTTCGTTGGGTTTATGTCGGTAACGATCGCCCAAACCTACGCTTGTAAGGGCAGATAAGGCTTTTTCCTCCCGGTCATATTTATTATACCCTGCATATATCAGTGGTAAGGCTACGTTTTCAAGGGCAGTGTTTCGGGGTAATAAGTTAAATGTCTGGAAAACAAACCCAATTTCTTTATTTCTAATCTCTGCCAACTCGTTTTCAGTCAAGTCACTTACATCATTGTCGTTCAGGATATAAGTGCCACTGGTGGGCGTATCCAAACAACCTATAATATTCATCAATGTAGACTTACCAGAACCCGAAGGTCCCATAAAAGCCACATACTCTCCCTGATAAATATCAATAGAGATAGACTTAAGCGCCTTGACTACTTCACTTCCCATATGGTAAGTTTTGGCTATGTCACTGGTTTGAATAATGCGTTTTTTATTTTCTGAATTCATTGTTTTGAGTAAAAGTTATATGGAGTAAGTAGTAGCAAGTCCTTAGATACCGATAAATATCGGTGTAATTAGCTAAAAATAAGAGCAACTTATTCATTGTAAGACAGTTACATCTACTCATTAGGTATGTTTAATTCTGCCTTGGTACTTATATGTTTTAAAATTTGGTCAAACCTTACAATTCAAGCTAAAAAAAATGAGTTTATCACTGGCAGCAGAATTTAACCAATCCTTTAAGAAGCCTGTGGTAAATATACAAATTTTTCTTATTCAATGGATTTCTGAACAATTAGCAAAACGTGAGCTTTGAGTAAACTCACTTGAAAGTAGCGACTTTGACTGCTTAAAAGCCTAAATGCTTTACTAAGGGCACAATTATTAGCCGTTTTTAAGCATTGGGGTTATTTTTATGCGATGTTTTATGGTTCATTAAAGTTTTAACACCTAATTAATTTACGATTAATACAAGAACAAATTATACAATTTACAGAAAACAAAGAGGACATTCATGTATTATTAGGGCTGGGAAGCTGGTAATAACCTCAAGATAAGATACAGGAAACCTTTGAGGTGAATGATCACTTATTAGCTATACTAAAAGATGTTGTTGAACTGGAGTGTGTCAACCTAATTATTCATTGTTGGGTATATTTGAAATATCACAAAATAAACGCCTTCTAACTCAAACCAAGCAGTAGCATCAAGTCAGGATGACCAAACTAAGCCAAAATAATTGATTGTAAATATAGACTTTTTTATTAGGTTTAACTACAGTTGAGTTCACACTAACCTACCATTACATGCGCAGTAGGATATTTATACGAGGTACTAATTACTTTTTTACTTAAGGCAAGTGCAAGCGTTAATGTTCCTACCCTGCCTATGTACATGCTCGTAATGATCACAATTTTGCTTCCTTCGGTTAAGTTGCCCGTGATACCTGTACTTAAACCTACTGTAGCAAATGCAGAGATTTGCTCAAAGAACAGCTGTAGCAAAGGGGCATTAGGTTGGGTAATTGCCAAAATAAACATACAAACAAAATTGTAGGTAATAGCAAACGCCACAATAGAGAAAGCACGTGAAATGACATCTTGAGCAATTTGACGTCTCCCTAAATCTACAGTTTTCTTACCTTGTATATTAGCTATTGCCGACATAATTAAAAGCAGAAAAGTAGTAGTTTTAATTCCTCCTCCGGTAGACCCTGGAGCGGCTCCAATAAACATCAGAAATATGATCATAATGTAACTGGGCAAAGAAGGGGTAGACAGTCCAAGCTCAACCGTATTGAAACCTGCAGTACGGGTAGTGGCAGACTGAAACAAAGATGTAATGATTGACTCTAGCAAGTTTTTATCCTGAAGGGCTGGTTTGCCTTGCTCTAAGAAGTAGAAACCTACGGCTCCCAAAATAGTTAAAAATAAGGTCATGTTTACGGCAATGCGGGTACCCAGTGACCATTGCTTCCAGGGCATTGCCAGTCTTTCACGCATGTTTTTGGGTGAAAAAATATCTTGTATTGCTGAAAAGCCCAAACTACCAAAGGTAATGATAAGCACAAACACCAAATGTAGAATATAACTACTACGTACTCCTTTTTGGTACAAACCATCAGGAAACAAACTAAACCCAGCATTACAAAATGCCGAAATGGAGTGAAAAACAGAGAAATAGATCTTATTACCCAGGCTATTGTTGATTCTTAAATTGGCAGGTACTCCAGTGTTAGAGGGGTCAGTACTTGCCACAGTACCTGTATTAGTTTCGTCTTTTTTGGTGCTGTCAGTAGACACTTGAGCCACTTCTTTTTCTTCGCCAAAAGTAGGCAAACCTTCATCAATATTTATCTCAGCAGTATCAATTTTCACTGTATCTACAGTGTTAGGCTGCACAGTGTTCGTAGTATCAATAAAAGGTTTATTGAGGGTAATTTCTGTTTTGTATTCAGGGGTATAAAAAACCACGTCCTTGTTCCAGGTCATAAACACAGCAATGCTACCCAACACCTCAATAATAAAAGTAAGCACAATTACCTGTTTCAAAAGGTTACGTGCCGATGAAAGGCTTTCGCTACTCAACACATCCTGAATAATTGCCTGCTGCTTGATGCCTACTCCCTGGCTCAAAAAAGTAGCAAAAAAAGTGGCAAATGATACAATTCCAATTCCTCCCAATTGAATCAAAAAGAGGATCACAATTTGCCCTTTGACGCTAAAATCTGATGCTGCAGAAATCACCGACAATCCGGTTACACAAGAAGCACTGGTAGAGGTAAACAGGGCATCCAGAAAGTTGACGCCACCAGGAGCAGTAGACATGGCTGGCATCATCAACAAGCCGGTACCTATCAATATCAAGAGAATAAAACTTGCAATGAAGGTGGTGGCTGGGTTAATTTTAAGGTCAGAAACTGCCTGACTCGAACGTACCACTGAGTAAGAAAGCAACGCCACCAAATAAGTGGCAATGATCGATTCATAGAATACCCGATAATCGGCAAACTCCAGTAAAAGAAAAATATTATAAAACAGGTATAATCCCAAGGCATTGGTGAGTCCTACGAATAAGAAAACACCTACCAGTATGGTTTCAAAGAGGTTTTCTGTAATAAATACTCGCCTATTGAGGGCGTACAACCAACGAACTAAGAAGTGCAAGGCATAGACAAAAATATTCAACTCTAGCCAGTTAAACACTGACGAGATATCATCTGCTTCGAGGTCTGCTCCATAACAATACAGCAGCAACACTATAATGGCTGAGGTGTTTACATTATTAATGATGCGTAAAATATGGGCAATACGCTCTTGGTTACTATACAACAGGTGATTGAGTTGTTCTATAAACCTTGCTCTTTGATTCATGGCTGGAGTATATTATGTTTGATTGCTTCGTTCAATAACAATTGCTTATCTATAGATACTACTCCAAGATGTTCACAAACGAGCCCACCTGCCAGGTTCGACAAGGCTGCAGTAAATCGAGGAGAGGTATTCAATGCCAAACACAAGGCTGCTACACTCACAAGTGTATCACCTGCCCCCGATACATCTGCAATCGAGCGCAAATGTGCCGGGATGTGTACTTTGTCTTTCCCATTGTCCATATAAACGCCTAGCTCTGATAAAGTTACAAGGGCTTGTTTTACCTGAAGTGTTTGCTTCAGCTTGGCCACTGCGTCTTTTAATTCGTTGGCATCTTTGGCGTTAAACTCAATTTTCAATCCATCTTTTAGTTCCTTTAAATTAGGCTTAAACAAGGTAGCGCCAGTGTAATTCAAAAAGTTCTTCTTTTTGGGATCGACAATGGTAGGAATCCCTTTTGCATTGGCATATTCGATGACCCCCTGGATCAACTCTTCACCTAATACCCCTTTGTCATAATCTTCAAAAATAATGGCATGACAAGAATCAGCCAGTTTTTTAACCAACGCCAACAAATTGTGGGTTTCTGTAGGAGTAAGGTTTGTTGTATGTTCATGATCTACCCGCAAGATATGTTGGTGCCCCGACAAAATGCGGTGTTTGATAGTGGTAATGCGCTCTTTACTTTGCAGCATACCTTCTTTGGGTAGTTGGTGGGCATCAAGCAAATTGAGCAAATCGGTACCACTGCCATCATTCCCTATCACCGAGCATAGCACAGGCTCAGCACCCAATGCCTGTATATTCATCGCTACATTGGCGGCTCCACCCAATCTTTTTTCGCGCTGTTGAACCTGCACAATGGGCACTGGAGCTTCAGGAGAAATACGCTCTACTTTTCCCCAAAGGTAGGAGTCTACCATTACATCGCCTATAATTAATATCCTTTGCTGAGAAAAAGCGTTAAATATTGCTTCTATCGAGTCGTATTGCATATCTTAATGAGCTGTTTAGCCTACATTACCAAAGTACAAGCTACAGGTAATATAATGCGACCTGTAGCCTGTAGCTGAGGCTAATAGCTTACTTCTAGTTTAGTTTCTCTAATACTGTTTTAATCCGCTGCATGGCTGTTTTTAAGTCTTCGTCAGATGCTGCAAACGAAAAACGCAAGCAGTTATCAGCTCCGAAGGCTTCGCCAGGCACTAACGATACATGTGCATTGTTCAAAATGTACATACACAAGTCTATAGAATTATTGATGGTGTTTTTACCATCACTTTTGCCATAATAATAGCTCACATCAGGGAAAATATAAAATGCCCCATCAGGCAAATAAGTTTTAAAACCCTTGATGTCTTTCATCAGGTCAAGCACCAAGTCGCGGCGACGCAAATAAGCTTTAGCCATGTCGTGGCTAGGTGCCAAGTCGCCAGTAATGGCAGCATACGCGGCTTTTTGGGCAATAGAACAAGTACCTGAGGTAAATTGCCCTTGCAGCTTGTCGCAAGCACTGGCCAACCAGGTAGGTGCAGCCAAGTACCCTACTCTCCATCCGGTCATGGCAAAGCCTTTTGAGAAACCATTGACAGTAACGACTCTATCATGCATATCTTCAAATGCTCCCATGCTTACGTATTCATCCTGAAAAATCACATACTCGTAGATTTCATCGGCAATTACAAATACATCTTCATGTGCTTTGAGCACATCAGCCAAAGCCCTTAGCTCATCTTTGCTGTATACCGAACCAGTAGGGTTACTGGGCGAAGAATATAAAATGGCTTTGGTTTTTGGGGTAATGGCAGCTTTAAGCTGTTCTGGAGTAACTTTAAAGTTGTTTTCAAGGCTTCCGCTCACCATTACAGGCTCACCCTCAGCTACTTTGATTATCTCACGATAAGTTACCCAATAAGGGGCAAATACTACTACCTCATCGCCCGGATTAAGCAAGCACATCAATACGTTGGCAAGTGACTGTTTGGCACCAGTAGAAACCACAATATTTTCAGCTTCCCATTGAAGCCCATTGTCTCGCTTCAGCTTATCGGCAATTGCCTGACGAAGCTGTGGATACCCTGAAACAGGCGTATAAAAAGTAAAACCATCATCAATTGCTTGTTTAGCTGCAGCTTTGATGTGATCAGGGGTTTGAAAATCGGGCTCACCAAAGTTAAGCTTAATTACAGCCTGTCCTTTGGCTTCCAGTTCACGGGCTTTTTTTGCCATTGCGATGGTGGCAGACTCTGCCAAACGGTTGATTCTTTCAGAAAGAACCTGAGTGGCCTGTGGATTTTTAGTTTCTACGCTCATATTCACTAACCATTTGAGTATTGAATAATTGTTTTAATTAAGTGTTCCATCTGGCAGCTTCCTGCCAAATGGTGATCTTCCTGATATATCAGGAAAGCTACCACATTGATTGAATTTTGACGCCAGCAACATTTTTGATACAAACAAATATGCTCAATACTGCTATTCATTTTTCGCAAATTTATAAATGTTACCTAAAAATCTTTAGAAAGTGGAATAGTATTTTCTGTATAAATAATTTAGGATAAGAAAAATATTTTATAAAAATAAAGGTTGTATAACTGTTTGTAAACAAAATTTAATAGGTTTGTATCTCTATCTGAATCTTTTTTCTAATAAAGCAGATTTTTTTTACAAAAATAAATTATTGATAATCAATAACTTAACTTGTAAATCACAAGTTTTATCAAAAAAACTTTAAGATAGTTTTATTATTCCGGTTACTTTTTCATTCTTGGTAGAATGTATAAGTGACAAAAGAATTTTATTCAAATACACCTGTTTAACACTTTATTATTTTTAATGGAAACGCCTACTTCGATGAAGTAGGCGTTTTTTTTTGATCATTAGTAATAAGCTCAAAAAGCTGTTTGAAATCGGGTTTTACTCTATTTTTAAATTCAATAATAATTAATAATAAGTAGTCAGGTTGGTGCCCCCACTTTAAACTTCTATTTATACTTAAACAAAGATGGTTTTTTGGACAGATTTTGACCCATTGTCTGAATACCAACATTAATCAACCGAAGCTATTTCTAAATCCCGGCTCATCGAGGTAGCTTTGCTGTGCTAAGCTCAACAGATGGATGTAACGATGAAGTAAAGAAGATATTTCTCCACGAAGAACCCGATAACGGTACTTGGGAGTCCACACAATATGATAGCCACACTTATAGAAAGTATGAGTTAATTGACGATATTTACTCATTGTTTGTAAATTTTGGTTAAAAAAAATGGTAAAACCAAATTTACATGACCACCATCACAGACGGTGGTTTTTTACAAAAAAAATAAGGTCCTACTTCTATCTGAAAATTTTATAAGCCCCTAAAAATCAATGTGATATAAAACCCTAAAAGTTTGTAAAATGGCTTCAACTTGCAATACTAATATGCATTGGTGCCCAAAAAACAACTTATTTTAGGTTTTCGATTGGCTCCATATAGCGGAATTTATCAATTGGTGAAGACACCATCGCTATCAGGTTAAGAGGAAAACAATAAAAATGCAGAAAAGTCGCTTAAAAATACCATCAGCACCTCAGCGAGTGTCTCCACGCGTTGATCGAATCGCCAAAGTTTGGGCACCAAAAGACGTTTCACAGAGCGAAAAAAATATTAACCTGACGGCTATGGTGAAGACACAAAAAAAGGCAAGGACAGTACTTTTAAAAACTAAAGCTACCTGCTGGACTGTTAAAAGCTGGGCAGAGTATTTAACCCTACCAAACAAATGATTGGTTGGCAAAAGCAGGAAGCACAATCAACCCTCAAAAAACTGCCCTCTTAATTGTTTGTTGCCAAAAGCTAAATTATCTTGCCTATCCAAGAAAAATCCAAGAAAAATGTATACACCTTTTGAAGAAATGCCCGATCATGCCCGTGTTTGGGTATATCAGGCAGATCGCGCTTTGACTGACAGCGAAAAAGCTGAAATGGAACAACACCTCAAAACATTTGTAGACCAATGGACGGTACACTCTAAAGACCTGAAAGCATCGGCGAAGGTATTCCCTGACCGATTTGTGGTACTTGCTGTAGACGAAAACCACAATCAAGCAAGTGGTTGTTCTATAGATGCTTCAGTTCGTTTTGTGCAAGAACTTGAAAAACATTATAACCTAAGCTTATTTGTACGCACTGAAGTAGCTTATCTTGAGGGAGATACCGTAAAAACTACTCCAGTAAAAAGTTTGAAACAACAAGTAAATGAAGGAGTGATTACGGCAAATACTACCATATTTAATAACCTAGTAAACAATGTGGGAGAATTGAATAGCCAGTGGCAAGCTCCGGCAAAAACTACCTGGTTATCACGATACTTTTAAGCTTTTCAACACAATGACAATCGCTATTATCAATGGTCCCAACCTCAACTTATTGGGCAAGCGTGAAGTAGACATTTATGGCAACCAAACTTTTGACGACTACTTCAGCACACTGAAAGAAAAGTTTGATCAACAAGCCATTCTTACGTATTTTCAGTCTAACCACGAAGGGGGCATTATAGACCATATCCATGAGATTGGTTATGAGTATGATGGTATTGTACTCAATGGTGCCGCTTATACCCATACCTCGGTGGCCATTGCTGATGCAATAGCTGCTGTCACCACACCAGTGGTAGAAGTACACATTTCTAATATTCATGCCAGAGAGGGGTTTCGTCAGCATAGTTACTCTGCCACTAATTGCATAGGAGTAATTACTGGGTTAGGGCTCAAAGGCTACGAACTTGCTATCAAATATTTGATTGATAAACAAAAGTAATTTATAGTCAAGGGCAACTTTTAACAAGTGCCCTTGATAAAGCTACTCTGAGCCGTTTAAATGCCAGAAATATTATAATTGTTTTAAACAAAGTACTTGGGTATTGTATTCATCACCAAATACATTGAGATGGCACCTGACTAACTTTCCTGTTGCTCTATATTTTCCATTTGCCTTATCAAACCATAAATTTGCTGTTTTAGTTGACTTATCCCTTCAATAGGTAATCCAGTTTTATTCAAAATTTGTTCTGGTATACAATACGCCTGCTCTTTGAGCGCTTGCCCTGCTTCAGTCAATGTAATCATCACTTTTCGTTCGTCCTTTTTAGAGCGAGTACGTGCTACTATACCTGTTTTCTCCATACGTTTAAGCAAGGGAGTAATGGTGTTGGTGTTTAGGTATAACTGTTGCCCGATTTCATTTACAGTTTGTTCATCTTTTTCCCACAAAGCCATTAAGACCAAATATTGAGGATAGGTAATACCCATGGCATCCAGCATAGGTTGGTAAGCTCGTGTAATCATGCGCGATGCTACATACATAGGAAAACAAATTTGGTTTTCGAGCTTTAATAGTTCGTCTTGTTTCATATATATTGATTTATTTCAAAACGCTAAAATACGCAAAAAGCATCAGGAAAACGGATTTCCTGATGCTTTGATATTTAAGTATTCTTTTACCGAAAGGTAATCAATGGTGTCAAAGGGCTTATACCAACTCTTCGTTTACCAATGTAAGGCTTACCTCAATGTTGTTGCGGGTAGCATTAGAATAAGGGCATACCTGATGTGCAGTTTGCAAGAGTTTTTCGGCAACATCACGCGCCAAACCAGGGATTTTCACTTCTAGAGCTACTTCTAATCCAAACCCTCCGGAAGGTATAGAGCCAATTCCTACAGTAGCAGTTACTTCAGTATTTTTTATTGAAATTTTTTGCTGACGGGCCACATGGTTCAAGGCACTGTCAAAGCAAGCAGCATAGCCTGCCGCAAACAGTTGCTCAGGGTTGGTAAAATCTCCCCCTGTTCCCCCCAACTCTTTGGGCATACGTACTTCCAGGTTTAGTACATCATCAGATGACTTTACTTGACCATTTCTACCTCCAGTAGCTGTTGCTTGTGCTTTATATAATGTTTTCATCGTATTGTTAAATTAAATCGTTTACGTTTATATCGTTTGCGA
The DNA here is from genome assembly GCF_947493425.1 of uncultured Microscilla sp. GTDB lineage: Bacteria > Bacteroidota > Bacteroidia > Cytophagales > Microscillaceae > Microscilla. Next base: position 11,285 of record NZ_CANLRP010000052.1, read on the forward strand.
TACAAATATATAAAACTGCCTCGCACAATTACAAATATTAGGCAGTTTTTTTATATTTTCAATGAAAAAAGTTAAGCATTTTTACTCGCAAAAACTAAACAGTCAGGCTCTTTCTGATGCTTCTGAAGTACATATTTATTAGTTTATAAACAACGATTTACAAAGTAACTGCCTAAAAACTATAGGCTAATCATAGATGTAGACTTCACCCTAAAAAATAGTTTGTATAACAGAAAAGTTACCCAAACTTTTCTTAAGAATGTGCCACTCTGACAATGTAGGGGACTTCTTCAAAGGTAAGTTCGTCAGGTGTTTCACCCTCAATAGTTACCACAGTAGGGTACACCCCATTGGGCAATTCAGTAGGCAACCAGGTACGGTTGGTACGTACGATAATAAATAGACCATCAGGGGTACCCATAGGGCAAAAATTGGTGGTATTGCCTACTTTGCTATAAATAGATAAGCCCAGCTTTTCTTTTACCTGCTGGTGCATGCCAGGCAGGTTGGGCACAGGCAAACCTATTTCACTTACAGAACAAATGCTTTGAGCACTAAATGGTGCATCAGAAGTATTATTTAGGTCGTGTCGGGCGATAAACTCTACAATATTATTTGATGGATCAAGAAAATACAAGGCGTTGGCGTTCCAGTGAGGGAAATCTAAGATATCGTCCCCCTCGTGCTTAAGCAAAGGTATGCTACGCATATACAGCCAACGTCGAGCTTCTTCTATTTGATTTTCAGGAATATTGAATGCAAAGTGATAGGAAGGGTTGGTGTTTTCACCGGGAGGATTCCACCTAAACTCTAGCAAAGAATTGCCTGCCTTAAGAGTAAAAGCTGTTTCATTTTCATTTTGTAGCTCAAAACCAAGCACCATTACATAAAATACTTTTAGATCCTGTAATTGATTGGTATATAGCTGTAGCTTAGTGATTTTCATGTATCAAAATAGTTATTTGTACGTTTCAAAAAACGAATCATTACCTTTTGGTTAATCCTCACAAACAATTTGATTGTTTGGAAGACAGGTTTCGTTACCTGGGTTAGGTTTTGGCAATGATACTTGCTAAATTTATTCAGTCACTATCATCTTTAAAAACCTTTATCCAAAGTTCAATAGTAACTTATTTAAATTTTACCAACATGAAAAAAAACTTCATAAAAAACTCACTATTTATTGCATTGTTAACCCTACTGATGGGAGCTTACCAAACTGTAAGCGCACAGTCGAAAGAAGTAAAACTGCTGAACCTGGGAATACGCAACTGTGCCTCTGATGCACAAAAGAAAGACTTACTGGATGCTTATAAAATTATGCAACCTTATGATAAAACTGAGAAATTTCCTTTTGCGAAGTGGACAGCCTATTATGTGAAAAATGCCAACCAGGCAGCTAAAAAAGGACGCAAGGCAGTAGGAGTAATAGGTAGGCAGGCTAAAGCAGTCAAAATTTTACACGAACTGTCAAAAGGAGATTGTAAATATCTGAAGGATAAAAAAGGAAAAATAAAAAAGTATTTGGGCGAGATGGTGGCTATTTATGACACCAAGGTGGTAGCCGAAAAAGAAACTACCAAAAGCAAAAATCAGAACAATGCTTTATTTGGTGATAACACCACTACCGAGACCGGAGTAGCAATGGATGTAAAAAGTGCCAAAAAGCTACGAGACCTGGCAAATAAGCTTCGTAAATACTCTGGCTTAAAGCCAAAAAAATATTAAGCCCCCATCATTACAACAACCTAATCACAGGCTTATTTCTATAAAGTACCATTCATTTAACTTTATTGAGTAAGCCTTATTTTTTACAAAAAAATGATAACAATGAAACAAGTTTTTACCTTTTGTACATTGTTCTTATGTACTATGATGTTTGTCCAGGCTCAAAATTCAACGGCCGAAAAAACTGACGTCGGAATACAAAAAGCATTGGAAACTCACCCCAATGCCAAACGAGTATTACATAGCACTTTTAGTATTTCGCATTGGGTGCTACAGTTACATAAGGCAAGCACCAACGAAGAGTTGCGTAGGCACCATCTCACCGTAAAAGAAGTAGTACACCAACAACATATTGTAGAGGCATTGCATTCTATGTTGGGTGGGTGCCCTGAACTCGAAAAGCTGAGGATTCCTTTGACTAACCTCATGGGAGTTTTTAAAAAACACGTAGTTACTGAGGTAGTTACCAAAAAACTAACAAACCAAGACAATGCTTTGTTTGGCGACAATACCGAAACCATTGTGCGTACTAAAGTGGTAGGTACTTACAAGACAATTAAAGAAGTAAGAAAAAACATTAGGAAAATGAAAAGAACGCTCAAACTGTAATGTTACTTGTTAAAAATTTGTAATGATGCAATCATTATTTGCATAGTTCGTTTTTTTTTGTAGGTTTCACAGATGTGTATTGTCTTTACCAAAAATACACATCTTTGTATTTACTAACAAAACAAACATATATGCATAAAAAAACTGCTTGCTTATTAGGACTGATGATTATATTGTATGTATTACCTGCAAACCTCTTGGCACAAAAACATAAGACAAATGACCAGGAGATACTGACCTGTATTGCCAAAAATAAAAGTGCTCAGGGCATAGTAGACAGTGCTTTTAGTGCTTACAAATGGGCTGTTAAACTAGAAAAAAATTGCGCAAAAGTAATCGATGGCGAACACGAAGCAGGTGTGTTATTTGCAATAGCAGACGAGGCAGCTGTAGCCGAAATGTTGTGGAAACTTTCTAAACACTGTACTCCTTTGAAAGACGCCCAAGACTACCTGGAAACCATCCACGAGATTTTCGAGTCTTCGGTCAAAACAAAAAAAACTACTAAAAAAGGAGAGTTATTTACCCGAAAAGTAGAAAGTGTGTCTTTGAAAAAACACCATGTTCGCAAAATTCGTAAGCGTGCCGAAATAGTGGCAAAAATTATCAATGGAGAAAAACTCAATCTTTTCCAACGATTGCTTGACTAGTCCAACCATTTTTACCTTTTAAATAATTGTCATAAGCCCTGAACAGAATAGTCTAGTCAGGGCTTTTCTTTTGTTTTCCCCTCCTCTTTTTCTTCATTCATTACACCGTACACCTTTCATCAGCAAAATTTTGTACTTTTGTGAATTAATTACTGTAAGGCAACAGCCTGGATAATTTAATCACCCAAGTGACGGAGTATAAAAAGGCGATAAGCCTCGTATGCTTTTGAACAGATAAATAATGATTTTAGACCATAGTTTGTTACTACTTTGCTTAAAACTCTCTAGTAGTTAGGAAAAGTACAACAATACCTCGTTACTTGAATTAATAATCAAACCATTGAGATGAAAAAAGTAGCATTTTATACTTTGGGGTGCAAACTCAATTTTTCTGAAACCTCTACTATAGCCCGCCAATTTGAAAGCAGAGGTTATAAAAAGGTAGACTTTAACAATTCTCCTGATATATTCATTATCAACACTTGCTCTGTCACCGCAAATGCTGATAAAAAATGCCGCAAAGTGGTAAAAGAAGCCAAAAAAATATCACCAGATGGTTATGTAGCCATCATTGGCTGTTACGCCCAACTCAAGCCCAAAGAAATTTCTGGGATTCCGGGCGTAGATGCAGTATTAGGGGCTTCTGAAAAGTTTCGTTTGCTTGACCTGTTGGGCACCTTTGTAAAACCTGCCCAACCCGAAGTATTGGTACAAGAAGTAACCAATGCAGATACTTTTGCTCATTCGCATTCAATGGGTGACCGTACCCGTACTTTTTTGAAAGTGCAGGATGGTTGTAACTATAATTGCTCGTTTTGTACCATTCCTTTGGCACGTGGTAAAAGCCGTAGTGATAGTATTGATAATATCATCGCATCGGCACACAAGATAGGACAAACTGAGGTAAAAGAAGTAGTACTGACTGGAGTAAACATTGGAGATTTTGGCATTCAAGAGGGTAGACGCAAGGAACGTTTCATCGACTTGGTAAAAGCGCTTGATGAAGTAGATGGCCTGGAACGCATTCGTATCTCATCTATTGAACCCAACTTGTTGTCGAACGATGTCATAGAGTTTACCGCTCAATCCAAGCGTTTTGTTCCTCACTTCCATATTCCGCTGCAGTCGGGCTCCAACAAAATACTCAAGGCAATGCGCCGTCGCTATGAACGCGAGCTGTATGTAGATCGGGTAAATAAAATCAAAGAACTGATGCCACATTGCTGTATTGGGGTAGATGTAATTGTGGGCTTTCCGGGCGAAACTGAAGAAGATTTTTTAGATACATACAACTTCTTAAATGAACTGGATATTTCTTACTTACATGTATTTACTTATTCGGAGCGCACCAATACCCACGCACTGGAAATAAAACCTGTAGTACCTAAAGAGGAAAGAGCCAAACGGTCAAAAATGTTGCACATTTTGTCAGACAAAAAACGGCGTTATTTTTATGAGCAACAATTGGGTAAGGAGTACACAGTATTGTTTGAGAAAGATATAAATGAAGGGCAAATGGAAGGATTTACCGAAAATTATGTACGGGTAACTGCCAAATATGACCCCTTGTTAATCAATGAATTAAAAAAAGTGCGTCTGAGCCATATCAATGACCAAATGCTGGCAGAGGTAGAGGATGTAGAAGAGTATGTAACTCATTAAACCCATAAATAAAGAGCCTCGTTGTTTTTGAATAACAAGGCTCTTTTTGTTTAAATACGCTCATAAACAATGCTCTAACTGCTTTTAAAAACGCTACTTGTAAGTCTACTCTAACCACTTTACTAAAGATCAAAATACGTTGCTTGACATTTGCTTATGACTTTAGTTAAACACCTTAAAAGTCTCCGCCTCCCTCCTACTATTTTACGATCATCAAGCAAATAATTTGACTACACCCATTCAACAATAATTTAATTGGCGTCTATAATAACTCTGTCAAACGAACGTTTAACCCGTGCTTTATTTGTTGAAAAAGATTATTCTTTAAACCCAACATTTAAAAACTTTAAACCAAATAAATACGCTATACTTTCGGTAAAACAAACAAAATAATTTGTTCTCAGAGAATTTTCTATCTGTTAGTTGGGTGAGAAAAAAACTTGTGCTGAAGGGAATTTGCATAGTTCAAATTCCGGTATCTATCAGAACCAGAGCTATAGAAGCCCTTGCTAGTTTTTGAAAAATCACACCACCACACACAGCGTTAATGTTCTAGGGAGCAAGTGATTTTGGCAGTTTTACTTAGAATTAAGTTTTGTGATTTTTTCACAAAAGAGTTACTAACCACATTATTAAATTATTATGAATAAATTCACTTTTTGCTACAGGCAATGGTTGCTTGTAGTGCTTGCTATCGTATGTCCAAAATTATCGACTGCTCAAATCAATTCTGGTGGAAGCCACTCTACCCAAAATCATCAAAAACAAGTTATAGGCTATATTACTAACTGGGATGCCTGGAAAGATCAAAGTTATGGTATTCCAGCTAAAGGAGCCTTTAATCATTTAAATATTGATTATTCACAGTACACCATCTTAAATTACTCGTTTTTTGGAGTAGCTCAAGATGGTTCTTTGCATGGGGGTGATTATCGCAACAAACAAATTCACCAATCTAATGCAGTACAAGCTCCTGCACCTCTACTACACGCCGATATTTACAGTAGTTGGGAATTGCACATTCTGCTGGGTGAACTTGAACCAGTACAATGGATTGATGCTGCTGCTAAAGTAAAGGCAGAGGCACAAGGTTTTGTTGTACAAGAAGGAAGCAATACCTGGAGCCACCCTGGCTGGGGAGTAAGTAATCAACCACTGCCCTTGCCTCTCAAAAAAGACGGAGGAGCAAAAGGGTTGCTTGATTTAGCTCATGAAAAAGGAGTAAAAGTAATGGCTGCCATTGGTGGATGGAGTATGTCTAAACATTTTCCAGAAATGGCCGCAGATCCACAAAAACGCCAAAAATTTATCAATGACTGTGAACGTCTAATTCGCATGGGTTTTGATGGGATCGACTTAGACTGGGAGTTCCCTGGCCCTTTTGAAGGTATGAACTTTACAGGGTCAACTGCTGACTACCAAAACCTTACTACTTTGGTAACCGAATTACGCACTCGCTTAAACAGTCTCGGATCGGGAAAGTTAATTAACATTGCTTTTTCGGGAAGCCCTGCCAAGTTACAAAACATCGAGTGGAACAAGCTTACCCCTTTGGTAGACTATTTTGGTATCATGACGTATGATTATAATGGAGGTTGGTCAAACAAAACAGCACACAATACCCCTTTATATAATTATACAGGAGCCACACACACCGACTTCAACGTAAATAGTAGCATACAAACACTTTTGCAGTTAGGAGTACCCAAAAGTAAGATCAATATAGGAGCAGCAAATTATGGTAGAGGAGTGGTTACTCAAGGAGCCGCTGCACTCAATGCACCAACTCAAAAAGTAAACCGTTTTGTAAGTCCTGACGGAGACATCTCTACTGCTGCTGACTTTACTAATTGGGGAAAATTTGATGGTGCTCCGTTTTACTCCTACATTGTGCAGCAAGCGTTGCAACCCAACAGTGGATGGACACGCCACTGGGATAATGAGGCTAAAGTGCCCTATCTCACCAAAGGCAACTTTTTTTTAAGTTATGATGATGTACAATCTATAGAGCATAAAGCTAAATTTGTAAATGATCAACAATTGGCTGGTGTCATTGTTTGGTCTGTATATGGTGATTTACAAATGTCAGGGAGCGCTACCTCAAAAGGCAGTCACCTCAAGTATGTCGCCAACACTCAGTCTCCCTTGGTGAATACTTTAAATCGAGTATTTGCTACAGGAAACGGGGGTAATAGTGGCAATATTGCCCCTGTGGTAAATTTGACTCAGCCTGGCAATAATGCCCAATTTGAGCTAGGTCAAATCATTCCTATTGCAGCCAACGCCTCAGATGCAGATGGCTCAGTAAGCAAAGTAACTTTTTATGCCAATAACCTACTATTGAGCACAGATACTTCTGCTCCTTATAGTTTCAGTTGGTCTAACACTACCCAAGGGACTTATACACTCAAAGCCATTGCTACCGATGATCAAGGACAAACAACCACCTCTACAAGCATAACCGTTGAAATAAAAGCTGCTGATAATGGAGGAGGAAATTGTGGCAATATTCCAGCTTGGGATGCTGGTAAAGTATATTCTGCTGCTGGCAATATAGTAAGCTACCAAGGCAAAAAGTACCGCAATAAATGGTGGACTAAAGGAGATAATCCTACCCAAAATATGGCGGCTAACCCTTGGGAGTTGCTAGGCAATTGTGGAAGTGCTGATCATACGCTTACTATTAGTTCGCCTACCCCAAACAGTGAGATCGTGGCTGGACAGTCGGTCAATGTGAAAGCAGAATGGAACGGGAACACTGGGGATATTGCCAAAGTGGTGTTTTATGCCAACGGACAACTCTTGACAGAAAAAACTGATAGTCCTTATGCATTTTCGTGGAGCGTTCAAACTATCGGAAATGTTATATTATTGGCAAAAGCCCTGGATGACAATGGAAAAGAGTTAGCTCAGGATGCCATCACTATCACTGTAAAAGATAGTAGTACTGGCAATAGTTGTGCAGGTGTACCTGTTTGGGATGCCAGTAAAGTATACGCTGCTGCTGGTAATATTGTAAGTTATCAGGGCAAAAAGTACCGCAATAAATGGTGGACTAAAGGAGATAACCCTACCCAAAGCATGGATGCTAACCCTTGGGAGTTGTTGGGGAATTGTGGGGGAAGCACCAACCAAAAACCTACTGTAAACATTACCCAACCTGCCTCTAACAGTAACTTTACTCAAGGACAAAACATTGAAGTTAAAGCCACTGCTCAAGATGCTGACGGCAGCATTTCTAAGGTGAGCTTTTACGCCAATAACCTCCTGCTGGGTATTGTGTATGATGCTCCTTATGAGTTAAATTGGCAAAACCCACCTTCAGGCAATTATCAGCTTAAAGCAATAGCTGAAGATAATGAAGGGGCAAGCACTACATCTGCTTTGGTAACTGTTAAAGTAAATACGCTACAAAATCAAGCACCAAACGTCAATATCATTACCCCTGTCAATGGAGCCACTATTCCTTTGGGTAATATGATCTCTATTGAGGCTAATGCAAATGATACTGATGGACAAATAACAAAAGTTGCATTTTATGCTAATGGACAAAAGCTAGGTGAGGCTTCTAACCAGCCTTACAGGATAACTTGGAACAATGTTGCAGAGGGAACTTATCAGTTAACAGCAATGGCTACTGATAACGAGGGACTTACTACCACTTCTACTGTTCATACTGTTACCGTAGGAGAAACAACCCCACCTCATAGCTCGCTACCCAAAAATATAGTGGTGGGTTACTGGCATAATTGGAACTTGTCTTCTGCACCTTATATGGCATTGCAAGATGTACCTAGCGGATATAATGTAATTTGTGTAGCATTTGCTATTCCAGTATCTCACACAGATATGACGATGACTTTTACTCCATCAGAAGTATCAAAAGAAGCATTTAAGGCAGATATAAAAGCGGTACAACAAAAAGGTACCAAGGTATTGATATCTATTGGAGGAGCCAATGCTCCTGTAGAATTGAAAAATGACGCTGATCGAGAGAAATTTATCACCTCTATGCGTAACATTATTCAAGAGTATGGTTTTGATGGGCTAGACATTGACTTAGAAGGTTCTTCTGTTATCCTGAATTCAGGAGATACCGACTTTAAAAATCCTACTACGCCAAAAGTTATTAACCTAATTGCAGCCACTCGTACCTTGTGCAATGAGTTTGGCAATGAGTTTATTTTGAGCGCAGCTCCAGAAGTACAATACTTACAAGGTGGCTTTGCTAACTATGGAACTGCTTTTGGGGGCTATCTGCCTGTGATTCATGCATTGAGAGATAAACTCACTTATGTACACCCACAACTATATAATACAGGCTCACAATTTGGGTATGACAATCAAATTTATGCCCAGTCTACAGCTGATTTTATGGTGGCTATGACCGAATTATTGTTGAAAGGATTCCCTGTTGGAAGAAATACAAATAGCATATTTTCACCACTGCGCGAAGACCAGGTGGCCATTGGTTTACCTGCTAAGCCAGCCGCCGCACCAGCCGGGGGGTATTTGGCACCTAATGAAGTACACAAAGCGTTGAATTACCTCACCAAAGGAGTTTCTTTTGGTGGACGATATACGCTTCAAAATGCCACTGGCTACCCTAACTTAAGAGGGTTAATGACTTGGTCTATCAATTGGGATAAAACAAATGGGTATGAGTTTGTCAATAATCATCATAATTATTTTAATAGTCAAACTACCCAGCACCAAAAAACTTCTTCGGTACACTTGTCTAACTTTCCGAATCCAGTAGAACGTACTACTACTGTCACACTAAAAACCAATACCGAGGCAACGACTTCAATTGTCATTTACAATCGTTTTGGTAATAAAGTAGCTACAGTATGTCCAAGTCAAACGATAAAGAAAGGGCAATACAGTTTTACTGTAGATATGCAAGGGTTACCTGTTGGGATGTATTATTGTTCGGTTATTCGTTATGGAATGGTAGTAAAATCTGTAAAAATCATAAAAAAATAAAACGAATGAGAAAGATAGAATTTGGTATTTTATTTTGCCAATAGACGCCTTTGACGGTAATTTTCAAAAAATATGAGGAAGAGTGCTTTACTCTACTACACTTTTATTGAAGTTTGTATTTTTACAAATTATCGTCAAGACTAAAATAGCGTATTTAAAGGTTTAAAAATATAGCCTCGTTGTTCAAAAATAACGAGGCTTTTTATTGCTTAGAAATCCCTTTCTAATAAGAACATTAAACGTTCTTAGATACCACATCAACTGCAAACGAATTTTGGCGGGAATGGCAGGACTCGAACCTGCGTGTATCCGATTAACAGTCGGATGCTAAACCTCTCAGCTACATTCCCTTGATGGTTCGTCCGGTGGGATTTGAACCCACAACCTTCCGGTTAAAAGCCGGGAACTCTGCCAATTGAGCTACGAACGAATGTTGGCACGGATAGAAGGAGTCGAACCCTCATCAAAGGTTTTGGAGACCATTATTCTACCATTGAACTATATCCGTGGATAAAAAGAGGTAACTAACGACAAGTGACGTTTACCTGCTCTAACCTACTGAGCTACTCTCCTATTTTGAGCAATACATTTTTGCAGGAGAGGAGGGACTCGAACCCCCGACCCGGCGATGTGGAATCGAAGTAACACTTATCTACGACACTCTTTTTGTTCGCCTGGTGGGATTTGAACCCACAACCTTCCGGTTAAAAGCCGGGAACTCTGCCAATTGAGCTACAAGCGAATTTTGGCGGGAATGGCAGGACTCGAACCTGCGTGTATCCGATTAACAGTCGGATGCTAAACCTCTCAGCTACATTCCCTTGATGGTTCGTCCGGTGGGATTTGAACCCACAACCTTCCGGTTAAAAGCCGGGAACTCTGCCAATTGAGCTACGAACGAATGTTGGCACGGATAGAAGGAGTCGAACCCTCATCAAAGGTTTTGGAGACCATTATTCTACCATTGAACTATATCCGTGGATAAAAAGAGGTAACTAACGACAAGTGACGTTTACCTGCTCTAACCTACTGAGCTACTCTCCTATTTTGAGCAATACATTTTTGCAGGAGAGGAGGGACTCGAACCCCCGGCCCGGCGATGTGGAATCGAAGTAACACTTATCTACGACACTCTTTTTGTTCGCTTGGTGGGATTTGAACCCACAACCTTCCGGTTAAAAGCCGGGAACTCTGCCAATTGAGCTACAAGCGAATTTTGGCGGGAATGGCAGGACTCGAACCTGCGTGTATCCGATTAACAGTCGGATGCTAAACCTCTCAGCTACATTCCCTTGATGGTTCGTCCGGTGGGATTTGAACCCACAACCTTCCGGTTAAAAGCCGGGAACTCTGCCAATTGAGCTACGAACGAATGTTGGCACGGATAGAAGGAGTCGAACCCTCATCAAAGGTTTTGGAGACCATTATTCTACCGTTGAACTATATCCGTGGATAAAAAGAGGTAACTAACAATTAGTGTATATTATATTTTACCAATTAAACTACAGAGCCTTTAAGCATTGTATCAAATAGCGGCTCTGGCGGGACTCGAACCCGCATCTCATCATTAACAGTGAAGCGAAGTAACACTAATTTACGACACTCTTTTTGGTTCGCTTGGTGGGACTCGAACCCACGACCCTCTGATTAAAAGTCAGATGCTCTAAACCTACTGAGCTACAAGCGAATTTTAATTATGGCAAAGAAAAAACCTCTTTGAAGAGACAAAGAGGCTTATACGACATTTATAATATATAAAAATAGTACAATAAAAATCTTTATCATTCAAGGCAGTATTTCCACCATTTATTATGTTTTACTTTATTCTTACTCATAGTATTACAAATATTTATTAAAAAAACTTACATTGTGATTTATGAAACAAAAAACAATATACATTGTTTTACCAGCAAGATAAACCTGCTTTATTAAAACCAAATAATAGCACACTGGAAGGAGTCGAACCTTCATTGTCCGGATATAAACCGGGTGTTCTACCTATTAAACTACAGTGCAAAGTACTGTTGAACAGTTAGTTGCGTCAGAAGGAGTCGAACCTTCATCCCCTGGTTCGTAGCCAGGCATTCTATTCCATTGAACTATGACGCAATGTAAATAGTGGTTACGCTGGAAGGAGTCGAACCTTCACCATTTGGGTAGAAACCAAATATTCTAATCCATTAAACTACAGCGCAAAATACTGTTTAACAATGAGTTGCGTCAGAAGGAGTCGAACCTTCATCATCTGGGTCGAAACCAGGTATTCTATTCCGTTGAACTATGACGCAATATTTAATTGACAGAAGCAAGCGACAAGTTGCAAACCAACCTCTGGCTTATAAGAAACCAATAATTTTCATTGAATTAATCACTCGATTCGTTCCCAGAAGCTCTTCTTAAAAAGGAGCCTCTCGTTTGAATCTTTGCTTCATCTGACGCAATATGGGCTGTCTGCCGGGACTCGAACCCGATTCTCCTGCTTCACAAACAGGTGTGGCAACCAATTCCACCTCAGTCAGCATTTGTATAATGGTCGGATAGGCAAGATTCGAACTTGCGTGCTCTAGTACCCAAAACTAGCGAGATAAACCTCTCCTCTACTATCCGAATATAGTTTAATCACTTAATTATCAATCGTTTTCAATGGTCGGATAGGCAGGATTCGAACCTACGTCCTCTGGAGTCCAAGACCAGCGAAGATGACCACTCTTCCACTATCCGAGTAATTTTTTGGTGTGCCCTGAAGGACTCGAACCTTCGATCCCCTTGGTATGAGCAAGGTGCTTTGACCAGCTAAGCTAAGGGCACAAGTTTGATCTTGTGTAGCAATCACATACAAAAAAAGCCTTGTTTCGTTATGAGACAAGGCTTTAAAAGATGGGTATTCTCATCATCGTTTTACTATAGTCATAGTAATAGCCTTGCCGCTTTCGGGGGTTTTATCCAAATAGGATTCCGACGGTGCGTATGTGTATTTGCTATATGTCTTATCGGGAAAATCATTTATTTTTGTTTTAACTATTTGTTTATCAGATATTTAGTATTAATCATTCAAAGTGTTTAGAGCACCCACAAGGAATCGAACCTTGATCCACTGATTACAAGTCAGTTATTCTAAGCCGTTGAACTACAGGTGCTTTTGTATGCTCTGAGGGATTCGAACCCCCGATTACTTGTGTATCAGACAAGTGCCTTGACCAACTTGGCTAAGAGCATATGTGCAATAGTTGATAGTATTTAGTCCGTAGTCAATAGCTGATTCGAGTGAATATTCACCTTGTGAATGTTTGTAAACTGAGCTTGCAAACTCAACACAGTTAGTCACTCATCAGCTTTGACTAAAATCCCTGTTTAATATTGTTTTTAAGATATTAGACATAAAAAAAGCCTTACAGTTTCGTGTGAATCTGTAAGGCTTTTGGGATATATGATTGTTTGTTATTTTCTTGAGTTGTTAGTCTTTACACCTGTTTTGATCAGGTTTCAGACTTTGGGATACAAACATATTCACCTCGTTAGCCTCACAGAATCTCCAGCGTTTTATTATGTGCTTCCGATTCCAGGGGTTAATCGTTTTTGGGGTGATATGTTTATTTTGTAGTAACATTATGATACAAAGGTAATAACGTGTTTTTATTAATACAAGTTTTTATGTAATTTTTTACTTTAAACAACAATCAAATTATTTATAAATGTATAAAAATGTAAAAACTTACTTAATTATTGATACGACAAAGGAAGATAAAAGTTTTAACTTTTGCAAGTATTTCCGTTAAAAAACATTTCACTTAATATAAAATAAATACAATTTACCCTTACATATTAGTATTGTTGCTCCCACCCTGTTGTATTGCGTTTGACTTACAGCTAACAACAAACCCTGAAAAAATACTTCAATAAAAGGCTGTTTTTTTATATATTTTTGGTCAATAGCTGTTACTTTAGTGGGTTATATAGCACTAAGTAGCGGCAAGTAATTAGCTATAAGCTACAAGTAAGGGTAACTTGTTCATCATAAGGTAGTTACACCTACTCATTAGATATATTTAATTCTGCCTTCGTACTTACTTACTTGTCCAAATTTTAACCATAAAACATTGCCTGAGTATGTCAAATCAACCAAACCCAGAGCTTACCCCACCAAATATCATTATCAAAGGCAGTAAGAAGTTTGATATTACCCCAAGTGTTAACTTTAATGGTCAAACTGGCATTTGTAAAATTAGTGGAGAGTCACATCATCAAAACGACCGCGACTTTTATTTACCTTTGGTACAATGGATAAGAAATTACGCTAAAACAGGGCGTCCCCTGGAATTTAACTTTAAGTTTATTTACTTTAGCACTGCATCGTCCAAGCAAATCTTACTGTTGATAGAAGCACTCAAGCAATATGAACAAGCAGGAGGGGTAGTTACAGTTAATTGGTATTACCCTGATGATGACGAGGAGATTCTGGAAGAGGCAGAAGACTATATACACGCTACCAATTTAAAAATGAACCTGATTTCTTATTAATCTATAGGGTTTAAACTCAAAAAGCAGCCACTACTCCCAAACTTTTCCTACTTTTGTCTTCTTTTATATTGGTTCAAAGCCAATTTGTCTATAACTTTTGGATTATAAGTATCGAGGCAGAATTAAATATACCTAATAGGTAAGCATAACTATCATACTATGAATGAGTTATCCTTGCTTACAGCCTATACCGCTACTTAACTTACCAATACTACACTATTCTTATGGGGCTATTAGACCAACAGTTTGAACAAGATAATATTATTCTGACCAAAGCTGAAGACCTGATTAACTGGGCACGTCTTTCATCATTATGGCCTATGGGCTTTGGACTGGCTTGTTGTGCTATTGAAATGATGAGTACTTTTGCCGCAGGCTATGATCTTGATCGTTTTGGGGTATTTCCCAGGGCTTCGCCTCGCCAGTCTGATGTAATGATTGTAGCAGGTACGGTTACTTTCAAAATGGCAGATAGGATTAAGCGTTTGTATGAACAAATGGCAGAACCCCGCTATGTTATTTCAATGGGGTCTTGTTCTAACTGTGGGGGACCTTACTGGGAGCATGGCTACCATGTAGTAAAAGGGGTGGATCGTATTATACCTGTAGATGTATACGTGCCAGGCTGCCCTCCTCGTCCAGAGGCCTTGATCGGGGGTTTTATGAAACTTCAGGAAAAGGTAAGAAATGAGCGTTTACGCGCTCCCCAGGCTTTGGAAAAGCTCATGGCAAAGATGCAGGAAAGTTAATCTATATAAATTTTAATTATTGTGGCAGCAGATTTTGTGTTTGGAGTACAGTCGGTAACAGAAACTATCAACGCCGGCAAACCTATTGATAAGTTGTTTATTCAACGTGAACTGGGCAGAAACTCGCCCAAAATAGCTTATATTTTAGAAGAAGCAAAAAAAAGAGAGGTGCCAGTAGCTAAGGTACCATTAGACAAACTCAATCGCATTACCCGTAAAAATCACCAAGGCATTATTGCTTTCATCTCGGCGGTGCACTACCAACCCTTGAGTAACATTATTCCCCAACTTTACGAGGAGGGTAAAACCCCTTTAGTGTTGATATTGGACCGCCTGACCGATGTGCGCAACTTTGGGGCTATAGCCCGTACAGCAGAATGTGCTGGTATACACGCCATTGTAATTCCTGCCAGAGGATCGGCTCAAATAAGCAGTGATGCAATGAAGACTTCTTCTGGTGCACTCAACTATTTGCCAGTATGCCGGGAAGCTAACCTGGAAAAAACCATTGAGTTTTTGCAGGAAAGTGGCTTGCAGATAGTAGCTTGTACAGAAAAAACCAGTGATACTATTTATGCACCAGACTATACGGTACCTACGGCTATAGTAATGGGTTCTGAAGAGGATGGAATTTCTCAGGCATTGATACGAAAAGCAGACCATTTGGCTCAAATACCTTTACAGGGAGAAATTGGTTCGTTGAATGTATCAGTAGCCACAGCAGTGATTGTATACGAAGCTGTAAGGCAAAGAAGTTTGTAAGTTTATAAAAATTTAGAACTGACTCCCTACGAGTTGGTGTGCAGGCAAGGGAATAGATTGTTTGATGGGAATATTGAAGACTTCGTCAGCAACCACCACTTGACAAGAGCCTATTGCCTGTACTTTTTTAGTATACATAATTGACAATGCTGCAATTAATTTGCTACTGGGAATATAAAATTTTACTGGAAGGTACTCGGTAGTACGTGCATGAATTATCACCCCTTCCGACAGTTTCCAATGTCCTAGCTTCGCCTCATTGTCAGGTGGAGTAATGTTTACATCTAGCCTATTAATTTTATAGTCAAAAGGGTACTTGTTTTGCAAACCTATGTCCAGCGAAATGTTCATTCCTTTGTTGGAAGACGCTGTCTTAAGTCTTTTCACTTTTAGCCCATCTTTACCAATAGTAAAATTGGCAATTTGATCTCCTTCTTTACTTAAATCTACTTCTTGATGATTGTTTCCATTAAAACTAAGGGTGGTTACCAAAGCATTGAGTTTATATTTTCCCTTCATGTCTATAGCACATATCTTTTGCTGCTTAAGTTTAGGGTGAATTTCGGCAAGTGCTTTAATGTCTAGTTCTACCTGAAGTTTTACAGTAGTGTTTGCTTGTGCCTTTAGGGTTATTTTTTCTTTTCTGTGGGCTACCGCTGCCTGTGCATTATTAATAAATATATTGTTTTTGAAGCTTTGGATATGAATAGGAAAAAAATTGGCGTTATGAATGATAACTTCTGCCTCTACATACATAATCTTGCCTTCCAGACGCTTTACTTCTGTTTTACCAATTTTCACCATCTGAGGGGTTTGAAATGTAAGGGCTACACCTGCAAAAGTCAGTAACAACAATAAAAGAGATAACCATAGTACTCTTTTTCTTGTAAATATTTTTTTGAAATTCAACTCAGGCATAGTATCACAAAGTAAGTCTTTTATGTTTTAAGAATGATATAGAGTGTTAGTTAGCTGCAATAATCGAGCGGAGAGTGATTGCCCCGATATATTTTTATGCGTTTAACCGTATTCTTGTATGTGTTGTGTGTCCAAAGATACACTATTCGGCAATGGAATTAGCAATATTGAATAAATTTCATCTATTTACTATTGCCAACCTTCCAGCAGGCATTTCGTAATTAAAATTACGCTTTTCAATATTAGCAGGAGCGATAAGCTACAAGTATACATAGGTCATTTATAATAAGGCAGTTACATTATAGTATGATGTATGACCTAAATACTTAAACTAATTACATATATAACAGAACACTTATAACCAAATAACCTCAAACTATATGCTCTCTATATTTAACCGAAACAAATATGTACTTGAAGGAATTAGTGTATCACGCGGAATGTTGCGTCAATATAGTATTTTTGACTATGATACTAAAGCGCCTATTATTGAGATAGAAGAAAAATCTGATTTGGTCACTGGGGTATTGCGTATGACCATGCTGGGTGGAATTATTCCTTTTGCATTTAAAGCATATAATCCCATAGGTGAGCTGGTATTTACTTTACAAAAAGAAGCTAAATTTGGAAAAGTCTCTTTTATAGATGTATTAAACCCCCAAGGAGACATCATTGCACAATTTCCACGTGACTTGCTGTTTTTCAGTAAACCGTTTGAGGTGTGGGATACTGAACGTAACCCATTGTTTACCATTAAACCTTCATTTACTGGAAAAACTCAGTTTTTCACCATGGACAATCAGTTGATGGCGGAACTATCAAGAAAGGCAGGGGGTGAGTTTTCGTGGACTAACTTACTGTCGGGCACAAGTAATAGTCGTATGTTTATTGAAATAAAAGACGTGGTTCCTCCTAACGACATTTTACGGCGAATTATACTGGCAACTGTGATCTATTTGCAAATATCTTAATTTGCTAGGTTTTATTTGGGGGAAGGGATACCTTACCTTCTCTCAAATCAACAATCCAAGTCGATAGTTGCTGTATAACTTGTTCTCTGTGACGGTCCTCTATATTATTGTACTCCAGTGCGTGAGGATTCACTGTTACCTCTTCTCCTTTTTTACGGTTGTCTTTGATAAAACTCCGAATGGTTGCAGTAGGGTCATAGTCAAGGTTTTGTAAATGATTCTGAAGCATTTGATCAAGTAATTTAGCAAGTTCGCCTGCAGTGTATGTGGTGGCTTTTTTTGCTTCTACCTCCTCCCCTTCTTCATCATCTTCCTCTTCCTCAGTATTGAGCACTGTTTGGGTATCCACCCCAAGGTATTTGGCTATAGTTACTTGTCCTTCATTTGCCCATTCTACCTGCCAGCCTTTCCAAGTAGTCTCTTTCAGCATTTGCACAAAACAAGTGACCAATGCTGGAGTATGCCACAAAAACTCGTCACCCCAGAATAACAGCTTTTGCTGATCCATATCTACCAATGCGGCTCCCTCACCCCAAACAGTATCGAGCAGTTTTTCAGATACACTTAAGGGTCTAATATATTGTACAAGTGAGTCTGGTCCATAAAAAAGCTTACGCCCTATGATATTGGCGTCCCAGTGTGCATAGTAAATGTCATGTTCTTTATTTTCTATCAAAATATAGTTGGTTCGGTGTCCCATGGGCTTTTTGTTGAAATATTAGTTGACGAAAAGGCTTTGGTCATTGATTTTGTGTGATAAATAACCAGCAAAGGTTGGAAAGAGAATTTACATGGCTCCCTGTACAAATAAAAGATTTATTTTAACTTTTTTCAATTTTACTCAGGTTTATTTATACATTTACCAAGAGGCGTTAACCTTTCAAAAACAAGAGAATATGCTCCTTGTCAGCAAGTGTACTGCCTCTTTCAGGGGCTTCGCACAAGATAATCGGATCGGCAGCATCAAACGCAAGAACCAATACCTCTTGGGCTGTTTTTTCGTCATATACTCCTTCTATTTTGCTCAAAGAAGACAAAGAAGCCTCCATTATTTTCTCTCCTTTTTCGTCCAGAGCAAACCTCATATACTGAAATAAGTTCCAGGCTTTGTCAAACACAAAATAACGGGAAGGCTTGAAAACCCTCAAAAACAAAGTAGTAAGCACAATCACAAAAGGTACAGCACCGCCTAAGGCCATCAATATTGCCAACCACCAATTGATACCAATCAGCTTAAGTAGTATAAGCAATACACCCATAATGGCTACACCTATCTTGAGAACAAAACTCAAGTTTTTACGCCTGCCTTTGATGTGTAAAACTAACCTCTGACTGTCTTGTTCCAATACTTTTGCAATCATAGCCGAAAATTACAAAACATATTCACTGAAGACAAATGCTATTAAAAGTTCTCATTGGCTTTTTGCCAAAAATATGAGCAAGTGTTTGCCTGTGTGTTACTCACGTTAGTATATTTGTATTATGGAGAACCCAAGAAATGAGCATATACAGGCTGATAAAGACCACCTGAGTGAAGGTGACCAGGCGATTGAAAAGGCCTTGCGCCCTCTCAACTTTGATGACTTTT
The DNA here is from genome assembly GCF_947493425.1 of uncultured Microscilla sp. GTDB lineage: Bacteria > Bacteroidota > Bacteroidia > Cytophagales > Microscillaceae > Microscilla. Next base: position 30,426 of record NZ_CANLRP010000052.1, read on the forward strand.
CGGGGCAGGGTAAAATTGTAACTAATCTGAAGATTTTTGTACAAGCTGCCAAACAACGTGAAGAAGCCTTAGACCATGTATTACTCCACGGCCCTCCTGGTTTGGGTAAAACTACTTTGTCCAACATTATTGCCAATGAATTAGGCACTGAAATAAAAATCACCTCTGGCCCTGTGCTAGACAAACCCAGTGACCTTGCTGGGTTATTAACCAACCTGGAAACGAATGATGTGCTGTTTATTGATGAAATTCACCGTTTGAACCCTATAGTGGAAGAATACTTGTACTCGGCAATGGAAGACTACAAGATTGATATTATGCTCGATTCAGGACCAAGTGCCCGCACTATACAAATTGCGTTGAATCCTTTTACACTGATCGGTGCTACCACCAGAGCAGGTTTGCTTACTTCTCCGCTAAGGGCTCGTTTTGGCATCAAGGCACGCCTTGAGTACTATGATGCTGACTTACTATCTACTATTGTGCGTCGTTCTTGCGCTATATTAGGCACCCCTATTGAGCATGATGCTTCTTATGAGATTGCTTTTCGTAGTAGGGGTACTCCACGTATTGCCAATAACCTGTTGCGTCGTACCCGTGATTTTGCTCAAGTAAAGGGTGATGGCACTATTACCCTAGATATAGCTAAAATGGCGTTGGATGCTTTAGAGGTAGATCAAAAAGGGCTGGACGAAATGGATAATCGTATCTTGACTACCATTATAGACAAGTTTAGGGGTGGTCCAGTGGGTTTGTCTACCATTGCTACTGCCTGTGGCGAAGAGGCAGAGACTATAGAAGAGGTGTATGAGCCGTTTTTAATCATGCAAGGGTTTATTAAAAGAACTCCCAGAGGAAGAGAGGCTACCGAAGAAGCCTACCAACATTTGGGTAAAACTCTGCCCAATAAATCGCCCGGTTTATTTGACTAATTGCGTTATAATTGCGTTATTTAGTGTATAACTGCAGGGTGCCAACCATCAATCACTTGTTTTTTGTTAATTGCTTTTTGAGCAATGGCAAAAAGAGTGAAAAAAAGAACTGATTAAGCAACCTTTTTGGAGCAAAAGTAGTTTTTGAAGGCACCTAAGTGCTTGTTTGAATTTCATCACCTGGTTTGAAAGTGATTTTTGATTCTGAAGGTGAAACTTATACAAGCTCTAAAGCTTATAATATCTATTAATTATGATGAGAAAAATACTCATTTTATGCCTGCTTTCAGGACTTTTGGTAGACACTGTTAACGCTCAACGTCGCAAACGCAACCGTCGTGATAAAGATAAAACAGAAACTACTACCACTACTGTTACTCCTGTAACTAAAGACTCTACTAAAAAAAGAAAGAGAATTTTGCTTAAGCCTAAGGATTTATCTGATCAAATGGCTTATCACTCTTTGAAAGAAGCACTCAAAAATGCAGACAGTGTTTTTGTGCTTGATTTTCCACTCAAGAAATTCACTTATTTCCCCAAAGACATACTCAAATTGCGTAATCTACAAGTACTGGAAATGGTTTATGGTGAGCTCGATTCACTACCACCAGTAATTGCCGATTCGTTGGACTACCTACAAGTGCTTAACCTGAAAAACAATAAACTGACGTCGTTGCCCACAGAAATGGCAAAGATGAAGCATTTGAGGAGACTAAATCTTGAATATAATTTACTGGAAGACATTCCTGATGTAATGGCAAATATAAGTGGGCTTCGCTCATTAAATATCAAGTTTAACCGTTTGTCAAAGATATCAGATAAAATTGGGGCACTTACTCAACTCCAAACCCTTGATCTTACCGCCAATGGCATTACAAGTTTGCCCAAATCGTTTGGGCAACTGAGTCAGCTTCAGGAACTGAATCTTCAGGCAAACCGTATCACTACTTTGCCTATGTCTTTTACTCAGTTGGCTAACCTAAAAAAGCTCAACCTTCGTCAAAATCGATTCAAGGTTTTTCCTTCACATATTTTTTCGCTTAACCAACTGACTTCTCTCAACTTGCGAAAAAATAAGTTTTCTCAAATACCTTCGGGTATTACCCGCCTTCAACAGTTAGAAGAGCTGAATTTGCAGCAAAATGCCCTCAGTAGCTTGCCAACTGGTATTGCTGCCTGGAAAAAGATGAAGAAACTAAATTTAAGCAAAAATAAACTAACCAATTTTCCTGTAGAGATCAGTCAATTATCTAATCTTGAGGAACTTAATTTAAGCTTTAATCAAATATCTACCATACCTGCTAACATTGGTCAGCTCAAAAAGTTAAAGCTTTTGAACGTCGCGAATAACCGATTATCTTCCGCTGAGAAGAATAAACTTCGAAGTGTGTTGCCAGTTACTACTACCATTATTTATTAGTATGGCAATGCCTTTTATGAGCACAATAATTGTTCAAAAAAACTATTAAATCCTGTGAAATCACAACGCAAATTTGTCAATGTTTTACTAACTATTATTGCTTTTGTCGGATTGTTTGGGCTTACATCATACTTGGTAAAAAAGCAACAAACTCCTGAACCACAAAAAAAACAAGTCCCAACCAAGCAAGCTGTTCAAGCAAAACATACGGCTAAAGCCAACAAACCTGTTCATCGGCCATTGGCTGCTCGTAAGGTAAGTAAACCCGTGCAGGGCGACTTACCTCAGGTTTACCACTTAAAAAATAAGCTGAAGGCTACTAAAGCTGCTTACAAAAAGTTGTTAAACCAACATGACTCTTTAAAGAAGGTAGCTGAAATATTGCAAAAACCTACTCAAAAAGCCGAAAGTGGCAGAGATAAATAATACTATTTATAAAATAAAGCATTAACTTTGTACTCCGCTTTTAAACCATCGTTTAAGAGCGGTTTTTTATTTACTTAATCACCTACAAACGTGGAATCACAGAGGAAACTCCTCCGGGTATTATTTATGATCATCGGAGGGATCGCTTTTTTCTTATTGGTGTCTTACAGACCCACCAGTCATACCAAGGTATCGACACACCCCAAAACAGACTCAAGCCTGTACTACAAGGCCAAAATTAAACTTCTCGAAAAGGAACTTAAAAGCCACCAAAAGCTTCTTAAGGCTTCTTTAATAAAGGTACAAAGGTGACCAATCAGCCAATTGTTTGGCTGGTTGCAAGCAGGTCGTTTTTATACAATTTCCCATTGGATTTTATCTTTTTCCAAAAACAAATGAATTGTAGTATTTTGCTGCTCTAAATGAGAGTACAAATCAAAACAGGCATCTTCTATATAACCAAACAAAGAGGTGCGTAATCCACGTGCGCCTGTTTCCATTTCTATAGCTTGGTCTACGATCTTTACAAGCACATCATCGTCTATTTTCAATGATGATTTTACCAAGGCTAGTTCTTTTTCATAGCGCTTGAGGGTATTTTCTACTAAAATATCCTTAAGATGTGCTTTGTCTAAAGGATGAAAGGGTACAATGCGTGAGAAACGCCCAATAAGCTCTGGCATAATACCATACTCTTGAAAATAGACGGTTTTGTTCAGGTCATTTTCGTTTAATTGATAGGCAATGGCATCGGTATAAACAGTTTCGGTTTTGCTGCCAAAGCCTATTTGTTGGTTATGATGATTAATAGTTTTGGTAATGCCCGAAAATGCACCCAATGCTACAAAAGAGATAAACTCAGTACTCATTGTATCACGTGGGGCATATGCCGAATGACTCAATTCTTCGGGAACATCTACCTCGGCACCCTCCAGTATTTTTAATAGCTCTTTTTGCACACCAAAACCACTGACATCTTTAGTGGTGCCTTGCCCGGCAAATACTGCACTGTTTTTACTAGTAGACAGCTTATCAAACTCATCTAAACATACTACTCCCAAGGCAGCAAGGTCGTAGTTGCCATCTGCTGCGTTTACCAAGCGAGTAAGTATAGATACCACATCTTGCCCAATATACCCTGTTTCGGAGTAAGAAGTAATATCAATTACAGTAGTGGGTAGGTGAAGGATTTTGTTGAAAACAATGTCGACTAAGTAGGTTTTGCCCGACCCGGTAGGGCCTACCAATAAATAGTTGTCTTTGGGGGGCAATTCATCTTTGGGTATTTTGTCTACAAACACGTTCTTCAAGCGACGAATATGGCGGCAAGCCATGAGGCTAATAGCCTGTACTGCTTTGTGTTGTCCTATATAACCATGTAAGCGCACTTTATTGTAAATGTCTTGTGGGGTATGTGACATTTGTGTCAAGATAAAATCTTCTATGCTTTGGTAATACTCTTCCATTCTTTGATTGGTCGTTGTTTCTGAAAAGATAAAAAGAAAATATTTACTGACAAATAACCATCATTTTCTCCGTAGTTAGTTCCAACTAAAGCTTGGCTATTTTTTTAGCTTACCACTAACTTTTTTACCTTTATTTTTTGTAAAATTACTCAATAAACTATCTGCAAACAATATGGCTTTAGATTGGAAAACCGTCAAAGAATACGAAGATATTACTTATAAAAAACTCAATGGAGTAGCACGCATTGCGTTTAACCGTCCTGAAATAAGGAATGCGTTCCGTCCCAAAACCATTGCTGAGATGTTGGATGCATTTACTGATGCACACGAGAGCAACGAAATTGGTGTGATTTTGCTAACCGGTGAGGGCCCTTCGCCTAAGGATGGAAAGCATGCATTTTGTTCAGGGGGTGATCAAAATGCCCGAAGCGCCAGAGGCTACAAGGGCTTAGATGGGATTGCACGCTTCAATGTATTGGATTTACAGCGATTGATCCGCTTTATGAACAAAATCGTGATTGCGGTAGTACCTGGTTGGGCAGTTGGTGGCGGACACAGCCTGCATGTAGTATGTGATATGACGCTTGCCAGCAAAGAACACGCTATCTTTAAGCAAACCGATTTGGACGTAGCAAGTTTTGATGGTGGATATGGATCGGCTTACCTGGCACGTCAGATTGGTCAAAAACGTGCGCGTGAGATTTTTTTATTAGGAAGAAGCTATTCTGCCGAAGAAGCATACCAAATGGGAATGGTGAATGCAGTAGTGCCCCATGACGAGCTAGAAAACGAGGCGTATCAATGGGCACAAGAGATTTTGCAAAAAAGCCCCACTGCAATCAAAATGATTAAATTTTCTTTTAACCTCATAGATGATGGATTGGTAGGACAACAAGTGTTTGCTGGCGAAGCTACTCGTTTGGCTTATCAAACCGAAGAGGCAGAAGAAGGACGCAATGCTTTTTTGGAGAAAAGAAAACCCGACTTTGATAAATTCCCAAAGTTTCCTTAAAAAAGGAAGTGCTTCAAACGATCAGTTAAATAGCTGATCGTTTTTTATGCTTTGCCAAAATCTTTTACTTATACCAAGCTCTCTTTCTCTTCTTCTGTTACTTTCTCTTGCATACCAAAATAGCTCACTGGATTAATTTGCGCCTGTTTGTCTAGTTTGATAGGGTAAATAATGAAGTAATAAACTATAAAAGCAGCTGAACCTCCAATAATAAGCAGCTTCAAAAAGATGGGGGCATCGGTAAGACGGGTGACAAAACTTTCGAGAAAACCAGCAATGATAAACACTGGCACAAGACCTACAATAATTTTTGTTCCTTTGACTGCCCCTCGTCTAAAAGATACGCTTCGCGAGTAGGTACGCGGAAATAAAATGCTATTGCCTAAAGCAAAACCAGCTGCTCCAGCAATAATAATTGCAGAGATTTCGAGCGTGCCATGTATCCATATACTTAACACTGATGTCCAAAGTAGCCCTTTTTGATAGAAAAAAAACTGAAAAGTTCCTAACATAAAGCCATTTACCATGAGAAAATATCCAGTGCCAAACGAGAAAAGCAGCCCCAAGGCAAAGGTGTTAAAAGCCACCCTGATATTGTTCATAGTAATAGAAAAAAACATATCGTTTTGATGAGTCCCCTTATACACTGCCATGGGGTCACCGTTTTCTATGTTACGCAATGTCATGTTTACATAACCATCTCCTAATATCAAACGGGCAAAGTGATCGTCGTAGGCTGTAGAAAGTGCCCCCAGCAAACAAGCAATAAAAAAGATAAGAAAAGAATAGAAAAACTCTTTGTGTACACTGCGAAATAGTTGAGGCAGCTCATATAGCCAAAAGCTGATGATGCGGCTTCCAACTTCACGACGATTGCGGTAAATAGATTGGTGAACTTTAGCGGCAAGATTGTTCAAATAGGCGGTTGTTTTGCCTCTGGGATAATTGGTGCGGGCATAAGCCAGGTCGTCAGTGATTTCGATGAACAAATTGGCCAGTTGATCGGGGTTGGGACGTTTTTTCTTCAACAAGTTCTCAAACTTTTCCCATTTATCTATATTTTTCTTTACAAAGGTGGTTTCACGCATGAATTTTCACTTTTTTTGTTCATCTCAACAGGTTAAAAAAGCGTTTAATAACTTGTAATTTGCGGCTGATACCTTGCTGCTCTTTGCTAATGTACGCAAAAACAATGAAAAGATGAGTAGAGTTAGTATTGAAACTACCCAAAATGTTCAAATAGATTATGACCTGGCCAGCATTGGTGATCGTATACTCGCTTTTCTTATCGATCTTGCCATTATTGTATCATACCTTATTGTAGCACTTTTTATTTTGTACCACCTAGGTGAATCACTCGTACAAAGCCACCTTTTTGTCCCCTTCCGGATAATTTTATTTTTGCCTGTGTTATTTTATACATTGGCTTCTGAGGTGCTTTTCAATGGGCAAACTGTGGGTAAAAAACAAAGAAAAATAAAGGTAATATGCGTAGATGGTTCTCAACCCACGGTTACTCACTACCTTATCCGTTGGGTACTGCGTATTGTAGACATTTACTTATTACAAGGTGCTGTAGCAGTTATAGCTCTCTCAGTCAATGGCAAAGGGCAGCGTTTGGCAGATATGGCTGCAGGCACTACAGTAGTAAAAGTAAAACCCAAAATAGAGCTTGCCGATCTTAGACGCATTTTTAAGACTATAGATGATGAGCATTACCAACCTACTTATGAACAGGTGTTGATATTGTCTGATAATGACATTAATATTATCAAAGATCTCATAGCAAAACGTAAAAAAATACGTGACCCTCAAATTTTTCACTCGCTGGCTCAAAAGATACAAGAAACACTCAATGTCACTTATGATGGCCAACCTATGCCTTTTTTACGTACAATACTGCAGGACTATAATTACTTGGCAAATAAGGAGGAGTTTTAAAAGCCCTAAAGCCTTAGTACTTTGGGTACTAAATTCCTTTCACATTAGATTCGGAGGATTTAGCAACTCGCCACAGCATAGCTGCCCCGATGAATCGCACTGGCGTCAACTCAACTTTTCAGCTGAAGGCTTTAAATTACTGATAAACAATATCTTAATTTAAAAAATAAGTACCTTTTAAAGTTACTTGATCTTGATGTACACACACGGAACGCGTGCGTTAGCTGTTCAAGAAAGCTCCTAAAACTTCTGTGGCTACGGTTCCAATATGCTTCGGAATTCAGAAAACGAACTCTGCCAGTTCCCTGCAGAATAAATTTTGTAAGTTTGACAGCCGCCAAAATAACCTCGAAATAATGTAGAATTTACTTAGTTCCCAAAGCACTAGGTAACAGGGTTCACACCTTAGCAACAAATTTTATAGCATGCTGATTTCTAATAGTTTATAAAATGCGTAAGTGAAAATTATTTAGCGCCTTCTTAATAAAGACCACCCATCCACCAAACATTTTGTTCACTTGGACTACTTTATTTTTTGCGTTTTACTTAGTAACTTATAAGAGTTAATATTACTTTAGACTTAGCGCTTGTTTAAAACTCACTGAAAACCAACACAACCGTTTTAAACAAATGCTTCATTCAAACTCAAAAGAACTATATGAGATGTAGGATCTCTATAATCATAGTTTTTATGTACCTGAGCAACTACTTTGGTTATGCTCAGTTTAATTTCCGTTTCAAAAAAATCACGGTAAAAGAGGGCTTGTCACAGTCTGCTGTTTCTTCTATCATTCAAGATCGTTTTGGTTTTTTGTGGGTGGGTAGCCGCGATGGGCTCAACCGCTACGATGGGTATACATTCAAACAGTATTATCATCAAGCAGACAACCCTCAAAGTTTGCCCAATAGTACCATTATGCAATTGTCACTCGATCCTCAAAAAAACTTATGGATTAGCACTCCAGGCTTTTTGTCCAGGTATCAGGTAAACCAAGACAACTTTGTATCTTACCCAATAGCGCTTCCCAAAAATACCTCAAGCGAACCTCTGATTATTAAAGAAATTTATTGGAAAAACTCACAAGAAGCATTGCTTACCTCCTCTAAAGGGGTAATTTTGTTCAACACCAACACTCACAAGGTGAGCATACCTAAACGCTATGAAAAGTTTAAAGGAGTTCATGTATATGCCATTGCCTTTGATGCCCCTATCAGTGAATGGATTGCCACCCACCAAGGAATTTACCAAGCACGAATAAGTGACAATAAAGTAAGCTGGACTCTACGTCTTGCCAGCAAGCAAGCACCTACTTATGTAATTAAAACGTCAGAAAATGTAGTGATTGGATCGGTACACGAAAATGCTTATGTATTTGATGCATTGGAACAGGTTTTCAGGAAGATACCCAAGGCAAAAGGTCAAAAGGTAGTTACAACAATGAAAGAGTTATCTAATAACCAAGTGTGGATATCGTGGGGAAATGTGAGTATTTTGGATACCAAAGGCAAATACCTGAATAATATCACTTACGAAAAAAACAACCCTTTTAGTTTATCCAGAGATTTGGTTACCTCAGTATATGAGTCACAAGATGGCATTATTTGGTTAGGTACCAATGGCTATGGACTCAACAAATTAGACCTTAATCTATCGCGTTTTGGCTACATTGGTGCTTTTCCTAATACACGTGTTACCCTTGATGAGATGTACACACAGGCAATGTATACAGCCAATGATACCCTACTCTATGTAAGTACTGCACTAGGTTTAAATATCATTGATTTGTTCAACAAAAAATCAAGGGTACTCACCAATAATGCCAGTGTACGCAGCAATCGCATCAACTGTATTGTAGCTGATAGCACCCAAAGGCTTTGGCTTGGGTCACAAGATGGTTTGTGGAAACTTGAAAATGATCAGTTTATCAATGTAGATAACCAAGTAATTGGTAGGAATGTTGGGATCAATCAAATACTACTTGTCGCTCCTCATACCCTTATGCTGGCTACTGATGCAGGTACTAAATTGTGGAATTACCAAACCAAGCAATTGACCCACTTGAGCTATACAAAATCAGTAAACACCTGCCTACCCTTGCCGCAGGGGTTTCTAGAAGGCTCCAGATTAGGGCTACGGGAATTTGATCATCAAGGGCAACTGAAACATCACTTTAAAGCTGATAACTCCCAATCTCCTGTTCAGGTTAACATTATTACCTATATTTTTAGAGATTCGAAACAACGAATATGGCTAGGCTCCTGGGGGGGAGGGTTGACCTTATACAACCCTAAAAACCACAAGTCAACGCATTATGGCAAAAAGGATGGCTTACCTAATCTGGTAGTGTATGGTATATTAGAAGATAACCGCCAACACTTGTGGCTGAGTACCAACAAAGGACTCAGTTTTTTTAATACCAAAACCCGACAATTCAGAAATTTCAGAGAAACCGATGGGCTCCAGAGTGACGAATTTAATACAGCATCATTTTTCAAATCGCCTTACGGCAGAATGTATTTTGGGGGCATTAACGGGCTCACTTATTTTGCTCCTGGCACTGCTTTACAAACCCAACGGTACATTCCAAAAACCACTTTGATTGGCTTTACTATAGACGGTAAACCAGGGCTTCGCCTTGACGAAAGTTTTGGTGTGGAAAGAATAGCTCAAACAGGATTGGTTACTCTAGGATCAGCAGTACGTAAGTTTTCGTTTGAAGTAGCTGGCTTGGGTTATTCGTTGCCAGGACACACTCGTTATAAATACAAAATGACGCCACTTGATACACGCTGGATAGAAATGGGCAAACGCCGCTATATCCAGTTTAATAACCTTGCTCCTGGTACTTATCAACTTGAGGTAAGGGCGGCTAATTCAGAAGGGCAGTGGGAAAACAAGGGGCTCAAAATTACAGTAATCATTACCCGTCCTTTGTGGCGACAATGGTGGTTTGTAGCCTTATGTGCAGGGCTTGCTTTTTGGCTGGTGTTTGTGTTATATATTATTCGCACCCGGCAATTAGAGCGTAAAGCGCAAAAACTTACTGCTACTGTAAAACAACGTACCCAAGAGGTAGAAACCAAAAATAATGAAATTGAGGCACAGAATGAGGAATTGCAAACACAGGCGGAGATGTTGATTGAGAAAAATGAATTGCTGGAGGCCATCAGGGAAAACCTGGAAGACAAGGTAAGGGAACGTACCCAAAACCTCACTCAACTCAATGAAGATTTATTGGAACAAAACACCAAGCTAGAACAGTTTGCTTTTATTACTGCCCACAACATTCGTGGTCCTATTGCTCGCATTCAAGGTTTACTGCAAATTATGCCCGATGGAGTAGCCCCTGATATAGTAGGTTTTTTAAAGCTAAGCATAGATGAGCTTGATCAGGTAATTCGCGATTTGGTCACTATACTGGATGTACGCAATGGAGTAGATCAACACTTTGAAAAGGTAGAATTAAGAGCCTTGCTCATGCAAACTATTCAGTCGTTGCAAGATGACATAGATAAAACCAATGCTACGATCAATATTGACCAATTTGCTCCTTTGACTTTAAACGGAGTGCGCCCTTATTTTCAAAGTATTTTTTACAACTTGATTCATAATGCGCTCAAATACAGTAAAGACGATGCAGACCCAGTGATTCGTATTGAACACTATAAAAGGAAAAAAAAGGTATTCATTATTGTTGCTGATAATGGGCTGGGCATTGAGATGCATTATGCCAAACAGAAAATTTTTAATTTATACCAACGTTTTCACCCCAAACGCCCAGGCAAAGGTTTTGGGCTATATTTGGTGAAGACTCAACTGGAGGCAATGAAGGCTGACATTAGCGTAGCAAGCGAGCCCGACAAAGGTACAACGTTTACCATTAGTTTTCCTCTACATAAGGCTTAATATTGTGGAGCAACAGTTTTCTTGTAGTTTGGTAAAGTTATGCTGTAGCTTTTGCTTTACGCTTATTAGTATGTGCCTGTAACATTTGATTATATACTTCTACTGCGCTTAGGGTAAGTATCCAACCTAACCAAAATGCTGCCATCAAAATATCGCGGTCGTTCGCTATTATCATTTGTTTCAAGATTAAAAACACTACTCGAATAGATGCCACTCCTAAACCTATAGCATAACTACGAGCAACCCATTCGCGGTGCTGGGTAACCTCACCCCTACGAATATGGGCATAGGCTCTATAAGTGGCATATATCATAAACGAAGCAAATAACAATACGGGTATCAGCTCTATTACGCCAGCAAAAGGCACTAAAATGGCGAACAAGATGCCAGACACGGCTCCTGTAATACTAAAGACCATGAATATTTTGCCCAAAGTACGGTGCAGTTGAGGGCGTTTTCGGCGAAAGCTTTTGCTAAACTGCATGAGTCCTATGATAAGGTATACTGCACCAAAAATACGGTGTACTACTTCAATGCCAGGCTTAGAGGCAAGTGCAGGTAATGCATCACGGGTATAGTCTGTACCATATAAAATATTGGATAACCAGAGATGTACTCCTTCAGGCAAAATGTAACGACTAAGACAGGCATATACTCCTACAACAGTAAGTATACAGGCGGTGATATAACCTGCGCGTGCCAGAGTTTGAATTTGTTTCATGGTGCAATAATTTAGGTTACCCTCATTTCTTTTTGTGAGAGGTGCTAAATGCTTAGGAATCGCCTCAATTTTCAGGGTAAAATCGAAAAAATGTGATTTCTCGTTTTAAATTTACGAAATACATTGATTTTAGGAAACATCGTATTTATGTTTTTATGGAATGAAACTATGCTTTTTGGGAATATCAATACAGAGTTAAAGTGTGTTTATATATTTAGCCGCAAAATTAAGGGAAGTATTGAGAATATATAAGTGGAGATAGAGTAGGAAAAAAATTGAAGGAAGCCCTTTAATTAAATTAAAGGACCTACCCCCAACGTTTTTGGACTATGCTGACACAAAGTTAATAGTTTATGCTAATTTAAAAAATCAATTGCTAAAAAAATTAGCCTAAAACATATAAAGCCCTGATATTCAAAACACTAAATTTTAGTTAACGCAAAAACGCCACAAGAGTGTGCTCCAGTGGCGTTATATACTATTAACTGACAAACTCTAAAAAGTTAGTCCATTTTCAAAGGTTGATAGTCTTTAAACAATTTAGGTTTGGCATTTTCTACCGCAGTACGAAACTCCTTCCAGTCTGTGGCAAAAAATTCATTGATTTGATTCACCGCATCCTTCATTGCTTTTTCGGCGAGGCGCATCATGTTTTTCTGGTTGCTGTTAAACGCACCAAAAGCATTGCCCATATAGTAAGATGCCATGCCTACTTGTTGGGTTACTAGTTTTGGGTTGCGGTTGATTCCTTTTTGCTTTTGTTTGCCCAGCACCATTTCCATTAGTTTTTTCATTTTCTTCTTGGTGGCTTTGCCCTTCTTTCGGGCAGCCTTAACACCCTCACCTTTTTGACCTTTGAGCTGTGCCATGGCTGTTTTCATAGTTTTTTGTGCTTCTTTCATGCGGTTTACAGCTTTGGTCAATACCGCTACCTTTTGCATCATTTTTTCTGCGGTTTCAAGTTTTGCTTTTGCTACACTTATTGGCTCGCTCTTGCGTGGGTCAGCGATTACCTTAATAGTAGTAGAGTCTTTCTGCCCTAGGTAGCTCATACGTATCTTGTAAGTACCCGGAACCACTCTGGCACCACTTGGCTCGCCTCTGCCTCGTCGACTACGCCCCGCATTGCGGTAAGAAGGAAAACGAACCCCTTTGCGGTCTAACCTCCAGTAAGTACGATTTAAACCGTTGTTGCGAGGTTTCACTTTAAGCGTTCGAATCAAAGTACCACTTTCATCAAATACCTCTAACTTGACCTGCTTGCCTTTTTTCTTCATTTTCTTTTTGTCCTTAGGGTCTTTTTTAGCAGCTTTTGTCTTGCTGTCTACTTTGGCTTTCTGACCAGCTTTCTTTTCGGGCTTTTTTACCCAAAAACTCAACATAGCACCACGACGACGGTTTTGCCCGGCAAACTCACCTTGAGCAAAGAAACGCCCACCAGCACCTTGCTGATAGCTTGCCAGTACTGCAGTAGGTGGAGTAAACACTTTGATTTTTTGCGTCATTACTTCTTTGCTGCCTTCTTTGGCAAGCACCCGCAAAGGACGAATATCATCTAAGACATACGCTGCGCGCCCAAAAGTACCTATTACTAAATCGTGCTCACGGGGGTGAATCACCATATCCATAGTAGATACTGTGGGGTAACCATTGGTCCATTTTGTCCAATTGTCGCCTGCATCTATGCTTACATACAACCCAAATTCGGTACCTGCAAACATGAGCTTAGGTTCTACTGGGTCTTGCACAAACGAGAGCATGTACCCCCAAACTTTGTCGGTGCTTACCAAGTTTTTCCAGCTTTTGCCATAGTTGGTGGTGTGCAATAAGTAAGGCTTCCAATCATCGCGACGATAGTTGTTAATCACTACAAATGCTTCGCCTTCGTTGTATTGAGATGCCCTGATTTGGGGAATCCAGCTTCCGGCGGGTACTCCCTTCATGCGGCTGGTCAGGTCTTCCCAGGTTTTGCCTCCATCGCGGGTAATCTGTAGTTTGCCATCGTCAGTGCCCACCCATAATAAACCTTGTTTTTTGGGGCTGGGCTCAATGACCAAAATAGAGTTAAAATTTTCGGCACCTGTAATATCGGGGGTCAAGCCTCCGGTTTTGTTGCTTTCTTTTTGTTTTTCCTGGTCGTTGGTGGTCAAGTCTTCCGAAATAATATTCCAGTCTTCACCACCATTGATGCTTTTGTGTACATATTGGCTACCAAAGTATACCGTGTTTTTATCAAAAGGGTCTATAGCAATTGCCGCATTCCAGTTAAAGCGCAAAGTTTTGCCTTCGGGGTGCACAGGACGTAGCAGCTCCTGGCTTCCGGTTTTACGGTCATACCGTCCCATAAAACCTTGTTGTGACATGGAGTAACCAGTAGTAGGTGAAGTAGGTACTACATCGAAACCATCGCCAAAACTAAGCTCTTGCCAATAACTATTGCGAATGCCTCCTCTACGCCATACATAGGCAGGGCCACCCCAAGAACCATTGTCTTGCATACCACCATATACATGGTAAGGCATGGCGTTGTCAACATTAATGTGGTAAAATTGCGCTACTGCAATGTTATTCATAAATTTCCAGGTCTTTGCCCGGTCGCGGCTAATGTACATTCCACCATCATTGCCCAACATCATAAGTTTACTGTTTTTAGGGTGAATCCACATGGCATGGTTATCGGGGTGTACATTGTTCATATACCCGCCAATCATTTTCCAAGTTTTTCCGCCATCTTCGCTACGAGAATAGTTAGACCACAGACTATACAAACGATTTTCGTTTTGGGTATCTACATAAATATCGGCATAATAAAAAGGACGGTTGCCAAAAGGACCTTTAGCGCCTACATTGCGCCACTTAAGACCACCATCGGTAGATTTATAAATGCCATTTTTCTTAGCTTCGATAAAAGCATATACTACATTGGGATTACTCTGGGCAATGGCAAGCCCCATTCTTCCTAAGTTGCCTTTGGGCAAACCATCTTTACTGCTAAGTTTTTTCCAGCTTTCACCACCATCAAAGGTTACGTGCAAACCTGAACCTTTACCCCCTGATTTGAACTTGTAAGGCCAACGGCGAAACTCCCATAAGGCTACAATGAGTTTATGAGGGTTGGTAGGGTCCATGACCATATCGGCTACCCCGGTGCGGTCATTGGCAGAAAGTATTTTTTTCCAGGTTTTGCCACCATCTATGGTTTTGTATACACCACGCTCTGGGTGATCGCCCCAGGCAGAACCTTGCGCGCCTACATATACAATATTAGGATTGGTTGGGTGCAACACAATGCGGTGAATGGTACGGGTTTTCTCAAGTCCCATTAGCTTCCAGGTTTTGCCACCATCTTGGCTACGAAACACCCCTCCCCCACTGGTTTGGCTATTTCGGGGGTTCCCCTCTCCTGTGCCTACCCACACTATATGAGGGTTTTGTTGGTTTACTGCTACGGCACCTACTGAGGCTATTTTTTCTTTTTCAAAGATAGGCTTCCAATCTACTCCACCACTTTCTGACTTCCACAAACCGCCCGATGCTGTACCACAGTAGATAATGTTGGGGTTGTCGTATAAGGCATCTATTGATGTAACTCTCCCGCTCATCCCGCCAGGTCCAATGTTACGGGCTTTCATTCCTTTGAGTTTTTTCATGTCCAGTTTTTGGGCTTGCCCTGGCAAGGCGACGCAAAGCAAGACAAAAACTGGCCACAAAATACTTTGTATATGTTTCTGCATAATATAAATGTTATCAATAACCCACAGTATTCGGTACACAGTTGTGTTTGCTTCTAATCATACTGCTTTTATCACCGAAAAAACCTGCGGAGTATTATGTTATGACTCTATAGTTGTTTTTTAATCGCTCTAAATTAACTGTTTGCCTTGCCACTTGGAAGCTACTTTTGTAGGAACAAAGCCAGGTTTTTATCAAAAATTGAATTATTCCTATATTTAATATCACCAGTTACCACCACCTAAATCTTTTAAAAACCATTTAAAGGTATTTAAACTTATAAAATCAAGAGTGAAAGGAGGTGTACTATTTTTGTAAATTAGGGAGATCATTTTTTTTATAAAAAAATGGTTTCACCGATGAACTTAATCATTTTAACCCCCAATTCAGTACTTATCCCGACAAACTATGTCTTCATTTTTGGCTATCTAAAATTCTTTACAGGTGGGAGCTTTTATTCAGGTAAACAAAGGTGGGGCAGATACCTTTCAGTGGGATTTATCATTTTTTGGGGATGTTAAAAAAGTGTTAAGCAAGTAGGCGGCAAGAGGCAAGCTACGAGTAACAAGTATTTATACTCTAAACTAGTGCAACAGGAACTAAGTTAATATAGTATTAATTTCCTTTTCCTTTGTAAAGCCTTTGAACTTCCACTTCAAAGGCTTTAACCAATGCTGATTATAACAATTGATATACCTTTCTATTGTTTGA
>NZ_CANLRP010000053.1 GCF_947493425.1 uncultured Microscilla sp.
CCCAACAGCAGCGGGTTTTTCAAACATAAGTATCGGTTCGCCTTGCTCAGGTGGATGCGTCAGCACTCCCGACTCCCGACTCCCAACTATCGACTAAAATAAACCATCAACCAGACATATACCCATAACCCACCGCTGTTTTAGCCCCAATACCCTGTTGGGTGAGCGCTTGTTTGAGCCAAGTAGCAGCTTGCGCCAAAAGCTTTTGGTGCGTGGTGGTGCTTTGGCGTATGCCTAATACAAACTGAAACTTAAGTGGGGTAGACTTAGCCCCTGCTGTTTGCCTGCCCACTGTCAAAAAAGGAAGAGGGATAGGATTGTGATAGTCAGCGGGGGCTACCTTGGCATCCCTTGGTTTTTCGCTATAATAATCGCTGTAATGCGGGTTCATAATGTCTACCTCCAGCGTAGGCTCGGCACAAGGAAAAGCATCGAAAAAGACCACCTTCCCCTGCCGGGCTTCTTTGTGCATACTTTCTTCGTCACCGCCAAACACGTCGCAAAAAGTTTTGTCTTGTAAGGCAAGCTTTTCGGCCTCCCCTTCGCTTGGTTGGCTGCCGTGTTTTGCCGTATTTGCTTCAGTATCCTCTAAATACTGCGACCGAATAACCCAACTCCGCACCACCCCTTTGATACTACTTGCTGGAATGTAGGGAATGCCATACACATGGTGCAAAGTCATAGAGGTCTCGTATACACTTGCCTGCCCCAAACCCACCACCAACCGCCCATCTACGGGCATAGAGTAGGGGGTGACTTCAGCACATAAGCCCTTTGCCAAGGCAAGGTGTTTTTGGCAGTTTTGGGCAAAATTGAAGTGGCCAAAGTTGGGTTTGATTTTACGAATTAGCTTTCCCCCCTTAGTTTCAAAAAACTTAAACTTTCCTTCTTTTTTGTCAAAATAAGCAAGCTTGTTTAGCTTCAGGTGAAAATTGTCAGGGTCGTCCAACAGCGTGTTTTTAGTACAGGTTGGTACAAATGTTTCAAATAATTCATAACTATCTTTAGACTGCTCTTGCCTGGCAAGCATTGCCTCGTGTTTTTCTTTAAATTCTTTTTGAGATTTTTTCCTGTCTGCTTCTCTTCTCTTTTCTTCATCTGCTGCTTGAGCAGTTGCCAACAAATCAGCCAGCGGGGTTAATTTTTCCTGGGTAGCCTCTATAGTTATGGACAGCACTTGAGCCTCTTTATCCACCTCAAACTCACACCATTTGTTTTTATGCTGTTTGGTCAAGGCAAACCCCTTGGGGTAAAATTTCTGCTTTGGAACTTCTATTCGAAAAACCCCTTGATTATTAAGCTTTATTTTTCCTCTCATTGTCTTTTTGTTTATCCAAACCTTTTGCAAAACGACGCAACCAAGTCAAAAACGCCAGCACCTCTATAGTCAGCGTTTTGTAATCTGCCGTATCGAGCTGGGTTATTTTTTCCGCAAAACCCATTACATCTTTTATTTGAGACATATCAACTACTGCATTTACTGGACTCTGTTGCAGCCAACTTAAAATGTCTAAACAAATATGCTTGTGCACAGGCTTATTGCTGGCAAAAAATGCTATAGCAGCCCCCAAGCCATTGGTTTTGATGAGGGTGGGCAATCGGGTAGTTTGAGGCTCATAAGTCTCATTAATACCTTTGGTTTGCATGCCTTTTTGGGCACACTCAAAAGCAAAAGCCGCCCGCCCTTGCTCCAGCGTAGTTCTCAACGTTTGTTGGCTCATTGTTTGGCCGCTCCTTTCTCTGCTTTTTTAGCAGTTGCCATGTTCATTAACCTGGTTCTTACAATACCCTTACCCAAGGTAGCATTGCCACCTATTTGCATCACCCCAGGCAAGTTTTCTTTCAAAAAATTGAGTACCTCCGCTTCTTTCATCTTATCTGTTTGTTTGCTAAACTCCGGTGCCACCAACGCCAAGGTATACAGCACACTTTCGGCGGGCAGGTATTCTTCGGTAAAAAGCTGTCCTTGTTCTACCGTGCCCGTATCGCTATTTATTTTAGTGCGGGTAATCACCTCCGTGCTCAGGTTTACAAAATCCCTGAAATCGTCATTAGGCAATACCACCACGTCGTGTTTTACCTTTTGTTGGCTAAACCCCTGGCTTGCCTGAAAAACATGTTCAGAAAGCCACTCGCAAAATTGAGAAGTGTCCTTGTCAGCCCTTATCCCAAAGGCGTACTCCTCTAATACCACATTGAGCCCATCTTTGCCGGGCAGCGTCAGGTTTGAGGTTTCGGGCACCAATCCAGCCCCTTTGGGTATTGCAATACCCTCTACCCCCGCCAGCTCCATATCCAGGGCAAACTGCTGCAATACCTGGGGGCAAGTGATCCAGGCAAAGACGCCCTTCATCGACTTGACCGGAAACAACAACAAGCGGGCATCGGCAAAACCCACACAGCCCGAAAACTCGTTATTGAGTTGGTTCTTTTTATCCGTAAAACATTGCTTTAAAGCTTCTTTTTGGGCGGTATCCAGACTGCCATCGTCATAACCAAAAATACGCTGTATTTTGGTGTCAGGGGCATTCCAGCTGGCAAACTTAGCTACTTCTTGCCTGCCTACTCTGCGCTCTATAGCTTCCCGAAAACTTCCCTTAAGGGTACTGCCCTCCATTTTAGGAAAGCCGGTGTGTTTTTCTCGCTGAATGGGCAAGTCTACTACGCCCAACTCCGACCCGCTTCCGGCGTGGGTGGGCGTTTCACAGGTCAAAAACAAAGGATTTGCTGTTCTGTACATGGTATTTTGAATCTTTTTTTAAAGTGATTATTTTATTAAACTTTTTAAATCATATTTTATAAGAGGAGTGCTTGCGAGTGAGTGCTGTTCGTCATACATATACAACAACCCTACGTCTCTGGCATACGCCAACAAAGTAACCATAGGAATGATTGCCTTGTATCCTGCCGTGATGTTTAGCATACATATATCCCCTGCCTTCTTTGCCAGGTTAACTTCATTATCTAACACTTGGCGTAGATTCCACAATCCAGCCTCGTAGTCGTTGCCCTGTTTAAAATTGAGGTTCTTGACAATGTGCCTGCTTTTACTTTGAGCGTCAAAAGGATGAGTTTTTTCAGGAGGTAATTCAAAATGCACTTTGGTTATATTGGTATGATTTTCTGCAAACCATTGTTTTACCAAAACAGCAGCCAATACCGACAATGTTGTGTCAGTGGCAAGCAAATGAACCTCAATGGTTTGGTTGGTTTGCTCAGCAATTTTTAAAATGCTCCCCACCTCTGCACTGCACCTGTCTTTTTGCCAAAACCTTTTCTGTTTGGTCACTTTAGCGCTCAGTTTTTTTGTTTTATTTCCCAAATGATACCACTCAGCAAAAGTGGGCAACTGCTCGGCAAGGTTTTCAAACTCGATGAACCTATCCGTCGTACATTTCTGAAAATTTTCAAACAAAGAAGTACCTACAAACGTGATGAGTTTCAATTTTTTCATAAGATTATTTTTCAATTTTAGCCTTTAAAGAAGTCTCTACTGGCCATCGATTTCAACTAAAAAAATCATAACCTATTGAAAATAAGTGTACTATGAATTTGTTAGTTGCCGATGGAACAAGGTGTACCCAGAACCTAGTGCCTTATAGAGACTTCTAACTACGATTTTTGTAAATAACTGAAAATCAGTGTGATACAAAAGCGTGGTTACTTGTGAACCGAATCTATTTCTAAATCCCGATTCATTTCATCGGGGCAGCTTGCTGTGATGAGCTCAACGGAGTTAAACAAGGTGTAGCACCGATATTCATCGGTATCTAAGGACTTGCGACTTGTCGCACCGATATGCATCGGTATCCAAGGACTTGAAGCACCGATATGCATCGGCATCTAAGGACTTGCCCCTGTCAAGGCTGTGGACTATTTTTAGTGTGTATAAATAAAGCAAGCCCAAAACCCTCGTTTGCCCTTTGGTCGGACAATGAAGCGGGGCTAAATTTTTGTTGCAACAGTGGCGCATCCTCGGCGTTTGCCAAACGGAAATAATACACCGCCCCCGCAGGCACTGCCTTCAGCATGGGCTTGGGCAATTTGGCTTGCATATCAAACCCACCCACGGGCACAGGCTTGCCAGTAGCTGCCGCCAATAGTTCTACCTCCACCATTTTTTGGGGGGCAATCGTCAGTGTTCCTCTACCTGTGGTGGGGTTGATAGAGGCAGGACACCACCCATTATCAAACAAGGCAGGGGTGAGCAAAACCAACTTAAAAATGCCTTGCCCTTCTATCGCTTGCGAGGGTAGGTTGATGGTTGGTTCAAACACTTCATAAGCCACTGCTTTGCTCTCGCCCCCAAGCCTGAAAAAGCCCTTGGCAGGGAGGTGATCCATTGCAGGTAAACCCTCAAAATCGATGATTATAGAAAGCCTTTCAAAAGTTGCATCAACATTTGGAGCTTCCCCCTCCTTGACAGGGTCAAAGGCAGGGCGTACCATACCCACCCTATAGAGCAAACCTTCGCGAGTAGAATTGGTGATTTTGCTCCGTCCTATGCCTACTTTGGGCTCAACGTGTACATACCTTGCCCAAGGCTTTATTTCGCCAGATGCCTCATTCAACATTGCATAGTCTTCTAAGGCATCCAGGCTTATCATTCCTTCTACATTTTCTACTTGTATATTTTTGGGTGGGACAAGGCCACTGCTCAAAGGGTAACTCGTGCCTTTTATTTCTTGGGGCAAATCTTTTAAGCAAAGTAAATGAAACCTGGGTCTATACGCTTTTTTTTCCTTCACATAATCCAGTGGATTCACCAAGTGCCATTCATCCTCCATAAAAAAGTAAATTCCTTTGATTATGAGCTCTTTAGTTGGATCATTATCTTGTCCTGCTTTGTCCATTTCGTGCGGGTGCAACGAAAAGTAGAGGCTGCGCAAGGCACCGTACAACACGCCAGGACTAGGCGGAAACAAGCCTTCTGCCCAGGTTTCTTCGCCCAGCGAAAAGGGCTTGCCATCGCGGAAAAACAAGGTGTCTAAAGCATCAATCTTTATTTTCATGGTCAATGAGTTATTCGGAATTTCGGCTGATAAAATCAGCAATGTGTAAACTGTGGATAAAGTTGCGAACAGGTTGATTTTGAAATGACGAAGCATCATAAAGGCTTTCTAAAGCTTCTAAAACCCTGTTTAAAACCCCTTCAGAAGTGTCTTGTGCCTTGGCTCTCTCCAGTAAGCGCCTCATTTCGGTAAACAAGGCTTTTGGTAAAGGTTTTATAATCTTGGGCGACTTGACCCCTGCCAACTGAAGTAATTCTTGAGAAAGGTTGAAAATAAACTTATTAGAAAACTGATCCTTGCTTAAGCTTTCGGCAATTAATCCTATGTCCAGCCAATGTTTAGGGGTTGAGGCTTCGGCCGAATCGTTCCACTTAAACACCGCCTCTTGCACCTCGCCCGAATGCCTCATAGCCGCAATAGCAAAGGCGTTACGGTCACCTTTTTCTTTGGCGAGGGTTTCCATCTGGCGGACTTTTTTGAGCACCTCGGCAAAGGGCGCCTTGTAATGGGCAAGTACGATACCCGCCGAAAAATGCAACAACTCGCCCGACTCGGCATATTGGTCTTGCACGGGGGTGCTTACTTTTTCTAGAAACAAATCACGCAACTCCTGCACTACCTCAAACAAATGGCTCAAGTTGATAAATCCCAAAAAATCGTCGCCCCCGGCGTATGCCACTTGCCCGTTGTGGTGTTCAGGACATAATACTTGCCTGGTGTCAGCTGCATATTGCAACAACAATTGAGAAAAAGCTTTATGAAAGTCGAGTAGTTTTTCGCCTTGGTAAGTGCTCTTTAGTTTATCGCCAGATAGCCAACTACCCATTTGGTCTACATCAAACATCAACACTGCGTAGTATTTCTGAAAGGTGAGCCCCTTTTGGGTAAAGTCAGCGGCTACCTTTTGGTGTTGTAGGCGGGCGTTTGCCAGTTGGTCGGCACAAAGCACCTGTTTACTGGTGAGGTTTTCTTCAAAAAAGAATTGGTGGCCAAAAGATGTCCAATCATCATTTTTTCCAATGTTTACTTGTTTACCCTCCAGCAATCCGAAAAACTTGCTATACTCTTCAACAACTTCAGGAGTGGCTTGGCGCAACGACTCCAGCAAAGCCACCTTTGCCGTAGAAGGAAACTTCTCAAAATGCCCTGCTTCTTGTTTGTAAAACCTTTTCAAAAAACTCACCGCACTCAAGCCTTCGTTGGCATCTACTATATTGGGAGGCAAGGTCTTAGCACCAGGATTCCACCTATTGAGGTAACGCGGGTTGGTTCCTTTACCAAAAAACACCGCGTTGCGCTCCCCGTCCAGGCTGCACTTACGCCCTTGTTCGCCCAGTTGCTTCGCATAGTCATATTGGGCAAAAGTGCGCAGGTTTTTGGCAATGCCCAGGTTTTCTTCAATGTCTTTAAAGCCTTGAGCGTAGCCATCTTTGGGCAAGCGCTGCACCACCCAATGTATTTGCAAGTGTTGGGCTATTTGTTCGTCAAAACCAAGTGGTTTGGTTCTATTACCCAAAGCCTCGTTTGCCTTTTGGCGAAAAGCCTCCCGCACCGCTTGAGCTACCCCAGTGCCAAAGGCTTGACAAGTGTCTTGGTCTAGAGTTAGCCAAGCTATAAAACGGTTGGGCAAACTTTGGGCATCGTCAAGCCCTTGTTGGGTTTTGACATAAGGAAAAACCACATTTTGAGCCCCAACTACCTCAATGGCCACTTTTGTCAATTCTGAGAGTAGGGTACTGCCCGCATACAAGTCACGGGTTTTGCGGGCTTGGGCTATAAACGATTGTACCGGACCAATGGTGAAAATGAATAGGTATTGGTTCATAGAATATGGTGTTGGAATTGTTCCTGAATAGCTTCTTGTTTTGAGGTGCTTTGCGTGGTGTTTAAGGTAGTAATCACCGGCAACAAACCTTTGGGCGAGTCGATGGCTGACACAAACACGGGCGAGGCAAGACGTTTTTTCTCCATAGCATACCCTATGGCATTTTGGTAGTCTCGCGAGTTGTTATTAGAGGCTTGTACTGCGCTGGTGGCAAAGCCTATTTTTTTGAGCAAATTTGGATGCACCACCTTGCCCAGGCGTATTTTTTTGATGTAAGGAAAGTTAGCCCTGCCTTCTCCTTCCTGACACTGCAGCGCATTGTTTTGGAGTTGCAAGCTTTGCCCTGTTACCTCAATGTATAGCTGTTGGATGCTTGCCAACGAAGGGTTTGTTTGAAAAAGAGCCACAGGGTTTAGCCCGGTTTGGGTGCGGGTAATTTTAAAACTTCCAAAACCCCGGCGGGCTCTTTTGCCCAAAGCCCCCAGCATAGACACCAACCCAAACAAGTTTTGTAACGCTTGTACATCAAACTTTTTTCCATTGATTGTAGCGATTTTATAAAAAGTAAACTGCAACCGAAACGTGGTGCCCGCTGGAATGGCTGATAGCTTAAACCTAGCAGCTTCTTTGTGAGGCAAGGGGCTTACTTTGGTGATTTCTGTAGAGCTAAACTGTTGCCTTAGGTCAAGCACCCTCAGCGAGAAAGTACTTCGTTGCTCGGTGCTCCCAAAAATGATCCCCTCTTGCTCCTTAAGTTGGGCAAGAGGTAAGTGTCCATGCAAGGCACGCCACCAAAAGCGCAACACCCCTTTGACGCTGGCGGGGCGTAGTTCGGGCGTGGAGCCATCTGCCCCATGCAAAAACATGGGTGTAATGGTTTGGCAGGTAAAAGTGATGGTGTTTGTCATAGAGTGTTGTTGAGTTTAGATAAATTGGCTGGCCAGGAAGAATGAGGTGGGCAAGTAACACACTTTGTCGCCAAGGTTTATCCTCAGTTCTGATGATTTTTTTGTATCCTCAAAACTGAGGAGGGAAGAGTGAGAGAATCGTTGTATTTTTGCCCAATCGGGGCAAAGAGAGTTCAATGCCTGACAATACAATTGATTTGATTTATGGAGCAGTTTCCTGAGGAGTTTATAAAAGAACTAAAGGCTCAAGTAGCCAACCAGTTTGAAAGCATTGTAAGGTACCGCAAGCTAAAAAACGATGCTATAGACAAGACCCAACGGCAAAGTTATGAAGCTGAAATACAACGATGCATTAAAAATATTGATGAGCTACGCCAAGGCTTCTTACTTAAGATGACAGCTTCTGAGCATACGCCGAGCAATCAGGAGATTTACCAGAAAACTAAAGAAGTGATCAAACAAGTGGCCAAAGTAATTGGCGATAAAAATGTAGTGAATCTGGGAGAAGTCGTCCATCAAATCAATAACTCGCAAATAGGCACCCTCAATATTTACCACTACCACGCTCCGCCTCCGCTGACCCCACAAAATATAGTGGCTTATTATGAGGCAAACAACCAAAAAAATTACCAAGGTGTTATCTTGCATGACCCGCAAGACATGCGTTTGGATCAAATTTATGTAGAACCTTCCTTTAGTAGTCATCACTCGTGTTTGGCAGGCACACCCAACCAATCAGGTAGCATCAGCACTGTTGAGATAAAGGAGTTGGGAAGAACCCACAAGCAAGAAAAGCTTTATTACCATAAAGAAAAACAATTTGTTGGTTTACATCAACCCATCTCAGCCAATGATTTTTTGAAAACAATTTTGCTCGGTGAAAACGATCCCTCCTTTGCTAATAAAGCAGCAGCTCTTCCACAAAAATTCCAGCAATCGCGCTTGTTCTTTTTGCTCGGAATGCCAGGGCAAGGAAAAACCTCGTTTTGTCACCGCTTGTTTTATGACCTCACCACCAGCCAACACCTGAAGCAATATGTGTTTTATGTGCGGTTGCGGGTGTTGCCCGATGAGGTGATTAAAAACCCACAAAAGGTTATTTTTGAAAGAATTGCCCAAACCATCAAAAAACAGGTAAAGAAAGTATCTTTGGATGAAACAGACTTGTGCCATAGCATATTGATTCTTGATGGGTTGGACGAGCTGGCAATGGTTTCGCGCGACAATGAAGATGTTGCCAACGATTTTTGCGGCAAGCTACAGCAATGGGTAGATGACGAATTGTATGACCAAATGAAAATTGTGGTGACTTCTCGTTTGCACTACCTGGATTTTGACAAGGTAAATGGAACACATGCAACTACTTTTATTATGCAGCTAGAGGAGTTTGACCAAGACCAACAAAAGGAGTGGGTAAAAAAGTTTAGCCAAGTCTATCCGAACAAGTTTACGCTGGAGCATTTGGAAGAATATAGTCAAATAGACCCGCGTACTGGCAAACCTAAATACAAAAGTCTTAACGAATTGTTGCGCCTGCCTATTTTGCTCTATTTTATTGCTCAAATAGACGAGCCCTTGACCGAAGATACCACCCGCGCACAAATCTACGAAAAGGTGTTTGAGGTAGTGCTCAAGCGTACTTACGACGATGGTGTACGAGTGCATCATTCTACCCCTCAACAACAACAAGAATACCGTCAGTTTTTGCAAAGCCTTGCTTTTGATATATTTGCTATGGGCACCGATTTTATTCCCAAAGATAAAGTGGACATACCTGAAGGAGTGAGGGAAAACCGACGCCATCTGTTGGCTAATTTTTACTTTAGAGAGTTGCATAACGAAGGCGCGATTGAGTTTTTACATAAGTCGTTGCAAGAGTTTCTTACTGCCGAAAAAGTCAAAGAGGCTTTGCAAGTATTTGCCCAGGCAAGGTATCAAACAGCAGCGTTGACCGATGAGCAAAACAGCGAAATATTTGGGGCTTTGCAAGGCTTGCTTGGACTACATAGATTCAGCGTCGAAATTGCCGATTATTTGGTAGAGCTGCTAGGCGCAGTAGCACCCATCCAACGCCAAAAAATAGCCCATTGTTTGGTGCAGGCATTTCCGTATTTGCTAAAGAATGATTTTGTGTATCAATATGAAAATGCGCCCAACCCGCGTTTGTCTCCCTTAAAGCAAAGTCAGGCATTTTGTTATAATTTTTGGTGGGTACTCAATCATTTGGAAGCGGAGAAAACTTACATATTTGATGAGGGTACTACCAGGCAATGGAATAATTACCTCAAACACACCAGAATCAAAGGTTTGTCTTTGAATCATCAAAGTTTTGAACACGCTGATTTGACGCAAGCTTTTTTACAGGATGCTCTTTTGAAACATGCTGACTTTAGTTTTTGCGAGTTTCCCCAAAGTAATCTTATGGGCGCTCAACTTTATAAAGCTAACTTTCAACAAGCCAGCCTTAATCAAGTCAACTTAGATGGTGCTGACTTAACAGGAGCTAACTTGAAAGACACTGTCCTATCAGCCGCTATTCTTACAGGTGCTAATCTTCAGGGGGCAATTTTGAATAATACTATTTCGGAAAGGTCTTATCTGGGTAGTATCAAGTTAGATGAAGCTAACCTTCGAAATACATCTTTTGTTAAATCAAACCTACTCGAAGCCAGTTTTAAATATGCGGACTTTGAAGAGGCGGTTTTAGACGAAGCTACTCTGAGTCAAGCTAACTTTAATCGTGCTAATTTAATTAAAGCAAGCCTAAAAAACACCAATTTAGCAAAAGCCAACCTACAACAAGCCAACTTAACCGGAGCAACCCTGACAGGGGCTGACCTACAGCAAGCCGATTTGCAAGATGCCAAGCTCATAAATACTAACTTGAGCCATGCTAACTTGCACCTGGCTCAACTCCAAAATGCCCAATTGATAGGTTCCTCGCTTTATGAAACAGACTTATCAGGCAGTGATTTGTCCAGGGCTGTGTTTGAAGGGGTAGACCTCAGCCAAACCTTGTTGGGTGGGGCAACACTCACCAATGCCCTCTTTAGCCAAGTACGCATGACCCAAGCCCAATACGATGATGCCCAAGCCCAACATGCCAAGCTAAACGATGAGACGATTACGATTGTGTAGGGGTGTTTTAGGGGCAAAGGTCTTTTGGAAGATAGGGAAGCCCCTTGGTTTAGTTTGACAAAAGCGCAAAAAAACACAGGTACGCAAAAATACTGCGCAGTCCCCCTTTTAAATTTGTAGCATCAATACAAACGTAAACCATTTGGTACATAAAAAACAATGCTACTTACAATCACTACCACTCATCAGCCCACCACCGATTTGGGATACTTGCTACACAAACACCCCGATAAGTTTCAATCGGTAGCGCTATCTATTGGCAAAGCGCACATTTTTTATCCAGAAAGTACCCCCGAAAAAACAACCGTGGCTTTACTTTTAGACATTGACCCAATAGACATGGTGAGGGGAAGCCGAAACTTGGCAGGCAAAGGCTTTGCTTTGGGGCAATATGTCAACGACCGCCCCTATGTAGCTTCCTCTTTTATGAGCGTAGCCTTGGCAAAGGCTTTTTCTACAGCCATGAATGGTAAATGCAATGCCCGCCCAGCGCTGGTATCGGTTGAAATGCCACTCGTGGTCAGGATAGCCGTATTGCCTGCGCCTGCGGGTGGAGAACAATTGATTCGCAAATTGTTTGAACCATTGGGTTACACCGTTGGGTTGCAGCGCCACACCCTGGATATGCAATTTGCTCAGTGGGGAGAAAGCAAATACTACACTTTAGAGCTGACGCATACCATTGCCCTCAAAGATTTATTGTCGCATTTGTATGTGCTCATTCCCGCCTTAGACAATGATAAACACTATTATGTAAGCCAAGGGGAAATTGATAAATTATTGGACAAAGGCAAGGGTTGGCTAGAAAAACATCCCGCCAAAGAACAAATCACTCGAAGGTACTTGATTAGTCTAGGTTCGCTTGCCAAAGAAGCCTTAAACAGGCTCAACGAAGCGGTAGAGGACAATACAGCAGATGAAGTACCAGAAGAGATAAAACAAAAGAAGCAAACCCTGCATCAGCAACGGCTTGGGCAAGTACTGGAACAACTTAAAAAAGCGGGGGCTAAATCGGTCATTGATTTGGGGTGTGGCGAAGGCAAGTTGTTGAAAATGTTGCTTAAGGAAAAACAGTTTGAGAAAATTGCCGGGATGGATGTGTCTTTTGGTGAGTTGCTCAAAGCCAAAAATAAATTATACTGGGACGAGATGGCACCCAAGCAAAAAGAGCGGATTCAACTTTTTCAAGGTGCATTGACTTATAGAGACAAAAGGCTGGAGGGGTATGATGCGGCGGCATTGGTAGAGGTGATTGAGCATTTAGACGAAAGTCGACTGAAATCGCTGGAAAGAGTGGTGTTTGAACTGGCTCGCCCCCAAACAATGATTATTACCACCCCCAATGCCGAATATAATGTGATGTATGACCACCTGGAGGCAGGGCACATGAGGCATACCGACCACCGCTTTGAATGGACAAGAGAAGCGTTTGAAAGTTGGGCAACTGACCTTGCCAAACGACATAATTATACGGTAAATTTTTTGCCCATAGGCTCAGAAGAACCAGCCATAGGAGCACCGTCACAAATGGGTATTTTTACAATTAAGAAATCATAAAAAAATGGAAATTAATGTACCTGAATTATCATTGGTATTGCTGGTAGGGGCTTCGGGTTCGGGTAAAAGCACCTTTGCCCGTCAGCATTTTGCCCAGTATGAGGTGGTATCGTCCGACGAATGCCGTGCGATGGTGTCGAACAACGAAAACAGCAAGGATGCCACCAACGACGCCTTTGATTTGCTCTATTATATGGTGGGCAAACGCCTCAAGAGAGGCTTGTTGACTGTAGTAGACGCCACCAATGTGCAAGCGTCGTCGCGCAAGGGGTTGGTAGCACTTGCCCGCGAATACCATGTATTGCCCGTAGTCATTGTGTTAGAGCTGTCCCAAAAGGTGTGCGAAGCACGCAATCGGGCAAGGGCAGATCGTGACTTTGGGGGGCATGTGGTTCGCCAACAATTGCAACAACTCAAAAAATCTATCAAAGGGCTCAAAAGAGAGGGCTTTCGTAAGATTTATAGGCTCAAATCTCCCGAAGAAGTAGCAAGCGTTACCAGCATTGGGCGGGAAAAACTCTATAATGATAAAAAACATATTTCGGGACCTTTTGACATCATCGGAGACATTCATGGCTGTTATGACGAAACCGTTGAGTTGCTAGAAAAACTTGGCTACCAACTAGAGGCAACCCAAGACAACGGCAGCAACTTTGGAGTGGAGGTAAGCCATCCTCAAAATCGCCAGGTAATTTTTCTGGGAGACTTGGTAGATAGAGGCCCTGGCTCGCCTGCCGTGTTGAAACTAGTGATGAGTATGGTAAACAGTGGGGTGGCTTGGTGTGTACCTGGCAATCACGACCTCAAGCTGCATAAAAAGCTCAAGGGCAAACAAGTGGCCATTAACCACGGCTTAGCCGAAACCTTGGAACAATTAGCCGCAGAACCACCCGCGTTTATAGCACAGGTCAAAGAGTTTTTGTATGGGTTGGTGAGCCATTATGTGTTTGATGGGGGCAAGCTCGTAGTAGCTCATGCAGGCATCAAAGAAGAAATGCAGGGGAGAGGTTCGGGGGTGGTAAGGGCTTTTTGCCTATATGGTGAAACTACTGGCGAAATTGATGAGTTTGGCTTGCCGGTGCGTTACCACTGGGCAAATGAATACCGAGGCAATGCCAAGGTAGTGTATGGGCATACGCCTGTGCCTGAAGCCGAGTGGTTGAATAAAACCATTGACATTGACACAGGCTGTGTGTTTGGTGGAAAGTTAACGGCTTTGCGTTATCCTGAAGAAACCCTGGTGTCGGTGGCAGCCAAAAAAGTGTACAGCGAGCCTGTGCGCCCATTAGAGCCCAAAAAAGAAGAAGTGCTGAGCCATCAACAGGCGTATGATGACCTACTGGATATAGAAGATGTGACCGGAAAACGAATTGTGCAAACCCGGCTAAGACATAATATCACCATTCAAGAAGAAAACTCCATTTCGGCGTTGGAAGTCATGAGTCGTTTTGCCATCAACCCCAAATGGTTGATTTATTTGCCGCCCACTATGTCGCCTTGTGCCACCAGCGAATTGCCCAACTTTTTAGAACATCCCCAACAAGCCATCAATTATTATAAAAGTCGGGGCGTTGAAAAAATCGTTTGCGAAGAAAAACATATGGGTTCCCGGGTGGTGTTGGTCATTTGCAGAGATGAATCGGTGGCTCAATCTCGCTTTGGCGTCATCAACGAAGGCATCGGGGTAGCCTATACGCGCACAGGAAGAAATTTTTTTACCGATAAAAACCTGGAAGAACAATTTCTACTGCGCGTGAACCAGGCTTTAACCAAGGCTAATTTTTGGGAGGCACATCAGACCAACTGGGTATGTTTAGATACAGAGCTCATGCCTTGGTCGGCAAAAGCCCAAGCTTTGTTGCAAAATCAATACGCCTCGGTGGGGGCATCTGCCGAAAACGCCCTACTTGAGGTCAATCAAGTATTACAACAAGCCATTGATCGTGGCCTGACCGATGCCCAAGATTTGCTGGAGAAGTTTGCCTATAAACAGACAGCCATCAGCAAATATCAACAAGCTTATCGCAATTATTGTTGGGAGGTAAGCTCGGTAGAAGATTATCAACTGGCTCCCTTTCATGTGTTGGCTACCGAAGGAGGAGTACACACGGATAAAAACCATGGGTGGCACATGGAGCAAATCAGCAAAGTTTGCGCGGCTGATCCGCAAATTTTCCGAGCCACCCCTTACCAAGTCATAGACACCCAAAACGAGGCTAGTGTACAAACCGCCATTGATTGGTGGATGGAACTGACGGCTAAAGGAGGTGAAGGAATGGTAGTGAAACCCTACGACTTTGTGGTGTATGGTAGCAAAGAGGGCTTATTGCAGCCTGCCGTAAAGTGCAGAGGGAGCGAATACTTGCGCATTATTTATGGCCCAGAGTATGACTTGCCTGCAAACCTCCAGCGACTTAAAAACCGCGCCTTGGGGCGTAAACGTTCCCTGGCTTTGCGAGCGTTTGCTTTGGGGGTTGAAGCTCTGGAACGTTTTGTCCGCAAAGAGCCTTTGAGACGCGTACACGAATCGGTCTTTGGTGTACTGGCGCTAGAGAGCGAAGAAGTAGACCCTAGGCTGTAAGGGTGGGTTTTGCTCAGGGCGAATTTGACTTTGGTCACATCCAGGACCCAGCACACCAGGCTAAGAGGTATGGCAAAAACTCCTGTTAGCTTTTTAATTGGTGTTTCAAATTCGCAAAAATGATAAATATATTTTGGTACCCCCTCAATATTTGCCCACATCACAGAGGTTTTTAAAACCGCACAGCAAGCAAAGAAAGCAGCCCAAGGTTTCGCTTTGGGAGCAAATGGGCAAGTGTAGCGAGCGAAATCAAGGAAGAAGGGCCAGTAGACGCGTTCCCTTGGGGTTTGTATTATAGCAATGCTCAAGCGCTTGAGTATAGGCTTTGTGAGGGGAATATAGGGTGATTGAGGCGTTTGTTTGCCCCAATATCCTCAAAACTAAGGAGAAAACTCTATGCACAATTAGGGCTTTCTTATAAAAAGCGAGAAACCTCTCTGAAGCTTGCAAAGCACAAGGTTTCGATCGGGCGTGGAGACACTGCCCTCCGAGGACAAGCTCGGAGCAGGTGAGGCGGAAAGTTCTGCCACATCTTTTACACCAAAACTTGTTACGTTTCAATCCTTGTTTTAATGGAAGTTGCTCTTAGATCTGGTAAATTATGTATGCGTTTGGTTTGCCGTAGTGCAGTTTTAATGGAAGTAGCTCTCCTTGCTTTATTACCACCCTCGCCTCGGTTGTGTGTCTTCACCAGAGCCGTCAGGCTACTATTTTTTTACCCCTGAAATATCTTTCAGTGCCCAAGTTTTGGTGACTCGATCAGCGCGTGGGGACACTCGCTGAGGCGGTGACGGTATTTTTTAAGTGATTTTTTACTATGCTCCTCTTAACCTGACGGCTATGGTGTCTTCACCAATTGATAAATCCCGCTACACGGGGGCGATCGAAACCTAAAAAAAAGAGACTCAATGGTTTAGCAAGCAAGAGAGTTTCAATCCTTGTTTTAATGGATGTTGCTCTCCTTGCTTTATTACCACCCTCGCCTCGGTTGTGTGTCTTCACCAATTGATAAATCCCGCTACACGGGAGCGATCGAAACCTAAAAAAGAGACTCAATGGTTTAGCAAGCAAGAGAGTTTCAATCCTTGTTTTAATGGATGTTGCTCTGAAAGATTCTGAATCCATCAATTTAAGTAACAATGTATACAGTTTCAATCCTTGTTTTAATGGATGTTGCTCTGAAAGAGAATGCAAATACTTCTGCACGAGTTTGGGCACTATTAGTTTCAATCCTTGTTTTAATGGATGTTGCTCTGAAAGATAAGCAAAATGACTGAAATGGCACGGGTGAATGGGTTTCAATCCTTGTTTTAATGGATGTTGCTCTGAAAGACTTTTTACATCTCCCGTGCCCCATAAGCCAAGCTTGGTTTCAATCCTTGTTTTAATGGATGTTGCTCTGAAAGCTGTGTTGGCTGCCGTCCAAGTCATCACTACCAAGAAGTTTCAATCCTTGTTTTAATGGATGTTGCTCTGAAAGAATTTGGACTAGCTGGCTTGCCGGATGGTTTTATTGGGTTTCAATCCTTGTTTTAATGGATGTTGCTCTGAAAGTGCGCCGCTTGGTATGTATATCTTCTTGCTCATACTGTTTCAATCCTTGTTTTAATGGATGTTGCTCTGAAAGTACGGGTGCTGCAAAATTTGAAATTTGGGGAATTAAAGTTTCAATCCTTGTTTTAATGGATGTTGCTCTGAAAACTAAAAGAGCACCACCAATGCTCAGGGCGCTATTTCGTTTCAATCCTTGTTTTAATGGATGTTGCTCTGAAAGTTCTTGCTATTTGTTGCTCCAGGTCTTTAGCATGATGTTTCAATCCTTGTTTTAATGGATGTTGCTCTGAAAGTTACCTAACACGTAGTAGTAGTTGATATTGACAATGTTTCAATCCTTGTTTTAATGGATGTTGCTCTGAAAGTTAGGAAGCTTTAACCCAATACACGAAAGCCATTGGAGTTTCAATCCTTGTTTTAATGGATGTTGCTCTGAAAGCCTTGTTACGCAAACTCAAGACAGTGACCTTGATGAGTTTCAATCCTTGTTTTAATGGATGTTGCTCTGAAAGTGTCTATATCAACCTCATAGAGCGTTCGCAAATGCTTGTTTCAATCCTTGTTTTAATGGATGTTGCTCTGAAAGACGTCTTTCTTTGTTATCGGCTAACTATCAGTGAGTTACAGCATAATTACTATAGGCTAAAAATAAAAAAATCAAGAATTCAAAGAGCTTTTAATGCTTGTTTTAGCACATTTTCCGAATAGGTAAGCTGCTCATTTACAAGGGCTTAAAGGCGTGTTTGGTGCCACCACAAATAAATTGCCCTCCGGAAAAGGCGCTACCTGACCAAAACAGGTATTTTAATGATTACAATTTGCATATCTTTTTTTAGATTTGGTAGCTTTTGACAAAATATTTTTATCCTCCGCTGGAGCACATGTCACCCAGTGTTCCCCACCAATACAATTTGCCTCACACAACCAATTGTTTGAAGCCAAGCTTGGGACAATGGATGTGTGTCAGGCAGCTTTACTTTAGACGCCCAAGTATGGCTTTTTGAGTCAAAAAAATCAAATATCATCACTTTTGAGGGTTTTAATACCTGGATAAAGTTGCTTCATAAATATTTATTCACCTCAATGAAAAAGCTTGAAACTTTCCGCCTCGCCTGCTCCGAGTTTGTCCTCGGAGGGCAGCGTCTCCACGCCCGATCGAAACCTTGTGCTTTGCAAGCTTCAGAGAGGTTTCTCACTTTTTATAAGAAAGCCCTATTTTCTTCTTCCCAGACAACAGGTAAAAAGATGAAGGCAAACCAAAGGATTGCAAATAGAAAAATCATGAACGGAAGTGCTCAGAGAAATGTGCTGAGGGTTTTTACCCTGTTGATAGTCAGCATTGGCTTTTTTAGTACAGATCAATGAACACTTCCTGCTATTTTTAAAGGCTCCCAAACTTAAAACTAAGCCCTAGCCCAATGCCCCAAATGCTTATGGTATAATACTCGGCATAAGAGCCGCTAAAACCGAAATAAATTTTGGTGCTTGGGTTGTCTACCAAGGCATATTTAGCCTGCGCATTGATCTCCCAACGAGGCGAGCCCACGGTAGAGTTACGAGCAATGACATAACGAAACTCCGTTCCTAATTTCATTCTGGTTGGAAAAGCATCAAAGCCAGCCGTAAGCTCACTAAAAGTAGGGTTGGGACTGTTTGAGTCTTGTTCGTGGTAGAGTCCCCAGCCGATCCGAAAGTCATAGGCTGGATCTATGATAGGGTTGATTTGTAGCAGTTGTATTTCGTGGGTGGGAAAACTGGTACGGTTGCCTAGCACGGTTTCGGTAAGGTAAGTATACCTATAGTCAAATGATAAAAAGCCCACCCTAAACCGCGCCCTGGGGCGATAAAGGCTTTCTGTACTGGGAACAAAAGTAGCGTCTCCCCCAATTTCAAAGCTGATAGGCACATAAGTACCACCAGTTTCAGCGTTTCGCCGAGCAAACGAGTTAGCCAATATTTCGTTGATAAAAGAAGAGCAAACCGTAGAACCAATGCTACTACACATACTACCGAGTGCATCTCCGGCACAACCCGCCCCGGCATCTCCACAACCCCCTCCACTACTACCCGAACTGGAACGATTGCTTCGATTACCGCTTTTTTCTGACTTGTCTTTTATTTCCCCAATTTTTTGTGCCTGAGCATCCAGTTGAGCCCCGGCTATTAAAAGTGAAATAAATAGAAGTATAGTTTTTTTCATCATGAGTCGATATATTTTGAATCCTGTAGATTTGTAACGTATCAGGCAGAAAAAACAATTCAATATTTTGTGATCAATTTGTTCACCAACACCTTTCCCGGAAAATGTTTTTTAGAATCACCCGGCAAGGGTACCAAAGTTAAATTATAGGCTCAGTTGCCCCAAAAAAACGGTAACAATTTTCAAAAACAGGTGCTAACTAAAAAACTTGGCACCTTGAGGGCGAGCAACCAGACAGACCAGGGTCGAATAAAAAACACTGGCCAAATCAATGACCAGTGTTAGGGGTGTAAGAGTATGTTTAAAAATCATAATCTGGGTTAAAAAAGTGACTTTTACGCGCTGACTTTGTTGATTTTTGCGTCAATAGCTATGGCTATTCACTTAAAAATACGCCTCGCCAGCACAAAAAACTCATCATTTTTAACTCCGAAGACAAAATTTAAACATACTCTAAATGATATTATCAAGTCCTCAGTTACACACATTGGACATACTAAGACTCTTGTAAGAAAGGGTACTTGTAGTCTGTGGGAGGCAATAAGTTTTCTTTTACAGTACGGGGCGACACCCAGCGCAAGAGGTTAATCATTGCTCCGGCTTTGTCATTGGTACCAGAGGCACGTCCACCCCCAAAAGGCTGTTGCCCTACTACTGCACCCGTGGGCTTGTCGTTAATGTAGAAGTTACCCGCAGCCTGGTGCAAACGTTTGGTAGCAAGTTCTGCCGCATAACGGTCTTTAGAGAAGATAGCACCAGTCAAAGCATAAGGCGAAGTTTCGTCTACCAACTTGAGCGTTTCTTCAAACTTCTCAGGGTCATACACATGAATAGTCAATACAGGGCCAAAAATTTCTTCGCACATGGTACGGTATTTAGGGTCATCGGCTCTCAACACAGTAGGCTCAATAAAATAACCCGTAGACTTATCGTGGTTACCGCCTGCAATCAACTCTACTCCAGCGTCTTGTTTAGCCTGGTCTATATAACCCGCAATTTTATCAAAAGCTTTTTCGTCTATCACCGCGTTGATAAAATTGGTAAAGTCTTCAGTACCCCCCATTTTTATCTCGGCAAGGTCAGCTTGCATATGTTTTTTTACATCCTCCCAGATATTGGCAGGAATATAAGCGCGTGATGCCGCCGAACACTTTTGCCCTTGAAACTCAAAAGCACCCCTTACCAAACCAGTAGCAACCTCTTTAGCATTTGCCGATTTGTGAGCTACCACAAAATCTTTACCTCCTGTTTCGCCTACAATGCGGGGGTAAGCTTTGTATTTGGCTATATTTTCACCAATTGTTTTCCATAAGTGTTGGAACACGCCCGTGCTTCCGGTAAAGTGTAGTCCGGCAAAATCGGCGTGGTTAAATACCACATCACCTGCTTCGGGTCCGTCTACATAAATAAGGTTGATCACTCCGTCAGGCAAACCCGCTTCTCTAAACACTTCCATAATTACATTGGCAGCGTAAATTTGAGTTTCAGAAGGTTTCCATACTACAGTGTTACCCATCATAGCTGGAGCGGCTGGCAGGTTTCCGGCAATTGCCGTAAAGTTAAACGGAGTAATGGCAAATATAAACCCTTCCAGCGGACGTTGTTCGGTACGGTTCCAGGTGTTAGGACTACCTGGCACTATAGGCTGTTGATTGTAAATCTCGCCCATATAATGTACATTAAACCTAAGGAAGTCTATAAACTCACAAGCAGCATCTATTTCTGCCTGATAAGCATTCTTTGACTGCCCAAGCATAGTAGCCGCATTGATCTTGGCACGGTAAGGACCTGCAATCAAATCAGCTGCTTTTAAAAAAATAGCCGCACGATGTTCCCAGGCTAAGTTTTCCCAGTTTGTCTTTGCATCTAAAGCCGCTTGAACCGCCTTCTCTGCATGGCTACGGTCTCCATAGTTAAAGTGCCCCAATATGTGTTGGTGATCATGAGGAGGAGATAGCTTCTTTTTGACATTGGTACGAACCAACTCGTTGCCAATGTACATCGGTACGTCAACTTCTTGAGAGCGCAATTCTGCAATGGTAGCCTTGAGTGCTGCTTTTTCGGGTGAACCGGGAGCATAAGACAGTACGGGCTCGTTGGTTGGATAGGGTATACTGAAAAATCCTTTTGACATACTATTATTTAAGTAAATGTTGAAATAATACAAATAAAGACCTTCTGAAGTAAAGCCGTTGATTTTAAAATTGGAGAAAATGCAACTTATTTTATCTGTATCAAGTTAGTATTGTAAAATATTATTTGGTTTAACAGGGATCAAGCTTATATATACACCTCTCAAGCCCAATAAAATTATAGAACCAAACCTGTACGGCGAATTCAATAGGTCAGATTTTGAGATACGAAAATGATCTTATAAATTGTAAGGCGCAACCTTTATGAGAAAAAAAACAGATTTTTGGATAAAATTGTATCGCACATA
This sequence comes from uncultured Microscilla sp., assembly GCF_947493425.1. Lineage (GTDB taxonomy): Bacteria > Bacteroidota > Bacteroidia > Cytophagales > Microscillaceae > Microscilla. The sequence goes on from NZ_CANLRP010000053.1 coordinate 21,216, forward strand.
AAAGCAAGCCAAATTCTGTGCAACTAAAACATCATAAAGACGGTAAGAGTATTATAATGAAGCTTAGTTTCTTCGTAGGTTCACAATGCCAAAATAAACAATTGATTTTTTTAAAAACAGCTAATTATTTAGGCGTTGTTACCAAACAATCAAAAATTTTAAAACTACCCCTTGTTTTGTTTGTCAAGAAGGCATACAAAACACCCAACTTATTAGATAAACTGGTAAAATCTTAAAATATATAATATGGCAGCTAACGATTTTTTAGCCGAAACTCCGGAAAATTTTGAGCAGAAATGTTTGTGTATACTTGTATTGGATGTATCTGGATCGATGATAGGTAACCCCATCCAACAATTAAACGAAGGGCTGCAACGATTTAAACAACAAGTGATGAACGATGAAATAGCCTCTCAACGACTTGAAATATGCATTATTACATTTTCAGGGCGGGTGGCTTGTATTCAAGAACCTTCATTGATTCATAACTTTGAAATGCCCACGCTCAAAGCTGGAGGTTCTACTGCACTGGTAGATGGTTTGCGCCGTGCAATACTAAAAGTAACCACCCGAAAAAACTGGTACAAGCAAACCGGACAACCTTATTACCGTCCGTTTGTAATTATGATTACAGATGGCGAGCCTGACGCCGATCAGGATGTAAAAGGTGTATCACAAGATATTGATATAAGAGTTGACAATAAAGAATTTTTATTTTTCCCAATTGGAGTACAAGATGCCAACATGGACGTATTGAGACAGTTATCGCACCGTAGTACTCCTCCCATGATGTTGCGAGGCTTAAACTTTAATGAGTTTTTCCAGTGGTTGAGCAATAGTGTGAGCGTGATCACTAAATCGAAAGAAGGAGACAAAGTAAACCTTCCCGATACATCAGGTTGGGGACAAATTGCTATCTAAATTATTCATAAGCACTGTAGTATAAAAATATTGGCTTCCGGAGGTAAACTTCGGAAGCTTATTTATATCTGGTAAAACAAAAACTCGCATAAACGTATTTGGCGAGCTTGCCCAGCACAAGTGCTCACGCACCTCACAAAATCTTCCATTTCTTAGTTTAAAATATGCAGAGGCATTTGTATTATATCTCAGGCATACAAATGCCTCCTTTTACTCATTATGTTTTTTATTACATAATGATCTTAGGGTGGGGTAATTGGGCAAGTGCGCAAGCCCAAAACACCTATCGTTGCACTTTAAAAGTGTCCCCTAAGTTGCGGCAAAAAACGGCAAATAGTGCCACAAAAAACAAATGGACTGTTTTTGTTGAACAATATAAGGACACACAATGTATTGGACTTTTGGGTAAACAAAAACTAAGTAATCAAACAAATCGGCCTTCCAAAAACTTAGCATTCAATGCTGCTTCTCAACACGTGATCCACCTCCGTTTTTCTTCCTCTCAAAGTCCGTTTATAGAACAACGCCATACTTTTAGTCTTACCAATGATTCGTTGGGTACTCAACAAACTCATACTATTCGGTTAGACACATACACTACCGTAACTATGGTACTGCATCAGCAGTTGCTCACCCCTACACAAACTGGAGCGCCAAGGTTGTGGGTAACCACTTATCATAAAGAAAATATTCAGGGAGTATCAGGAATAAAAGTGTTAGTAAAATACCTATTGCCACCAGGCGTAAATCAAGGCAAAGGGTATGTAAAAGCATTGATGCAAAAACGTCGCCCACAGCCATTGTTAATTTACAGAATAGAGCAGGGAAAGTTAGTAAACGACTTGATGCTTAATTTTACGTCTGATACTTTGAATTTTGCCTTGTTTATTCCTTACCATGAGTTGCCTTATTGGAGACCAAGCATTGGTTTTCAGTTGGTACATGTAGCCGAGGCGTGTTTACTCACAAGTTTTTGGGTAAAAACAAAATACAGACGCGAAGATGGCTATGATTTAAAAGGGCAGATATCACTGTTGCCTGTACGTAAATATAACGCAAGTGGTATATCGTTTGGAGTAAATTTACAATTACCTTCGTTTTATATCAAAAACTTAAAACATAACTTTTTGAGACTGCAACTTTTTGGGAAAGTAAACAATTTACAGAGGGTATGGGGGCATCAGCGGTTTCAGGTAAAGCAATTGGCAGGGTGGCAAAACAAGGTGTGGCTACGAGATTCTTTTTTGCCTTATGCTGTATTGGCAAAATATACTGGTAAGCTAAAGATTCAGTTGGAGGTAGGCGCGTTTTTAACTGGGCTTAGAAGCACCATCTTTTATACTGGATACCCCCAGAAACAATCAAGCAGAGTAATGTATAAAGAGCAAACCTGCGCTATTACATTACCCCCCATGCAATGCTTAAAAATACGTCCGGTATTTTTGAAAATGCGTAAAAAAGACACGATAACGAAACCTTTAAAAACGCGTACTTTACAGTTAACAGTGCGCATTCAAAGGTATAAGCTTTATCAAACAAGGCGGTACACTTACCAAAAAAAACTCCGGTTTGATAAAAACGAAAAAGATACATTGGCACTGGTAAAAAATGATACTGTTACTTTGGAAGTAACCGATAATGGCTACCCCAAAAAAGTGTTGTTTCATGCGAGCGTCAGCTGTACTGCCGATATTTTGAGGCGAAAGTTTTGGAAACTGAAAGACAAATATGGTAATTACCTCAAAATTGCGGTACAGAAATTAACCACAGGAAAAGACAAATTTTTACATACGAATGGCAAAAAAAAAACAAAAACTCTGGGTGGTCGTAGGTGATTCGGTTATGGGGCTAAACCACGTAAAAAATAATATTCCTTGTCAGGACAGCCACTTGTACGAAGAAATGGAGAATGGATGGGGTATTGCAATTGTAGCCGATGGTGCTGGCTCGGCAGATTATTCTCATCAAGGGTCTCAATTTGTAGTAAAAGAAGGGATGAGCTTGTTTAAAAAAATAGTCACCGAAAATAAGTGGACGACAAGTAAAAAACTGCCCGAACAGGACAAATGGCATAAGTTGGCAAAAACCAGCCTAAAGCAACTCAGGAATATGCTGGCAAAAGAAGCCAAGCAAACCAACAAAGAGTTGGGGCAACTGGCCTCTACCATTATGGTAGCTATTTTTTCGCCATTGGGCATTTTGTGCACCCACATAGGCGATGGCAGGGGAGGCTATAGTAATTCGAAAGGCGAATGGAAACCATTGTTTACTCCCTGGAAGGGTGAGTATGCCAATGAAACGATTTTTTTGACTTCAGACATTTGGGCAGATAAAGAGGTAAACAAGTTTGTAGAAAGCAAGGTAATCAACGAAAAACCATTTGCGTTTACGCTCATGTCTGATGGACTCGAAATGCATTCGTTTGAGTGCAGTGTGTGGGACGAAAAAGAAGAAAAATATTATGATCCTAATCGTCCTTATCAAAAGTTTTTCAATCCGGTAGTCAATGGTTTGGTGCAAATGAAGCAAAACCGTATGACTGATGATGAGATCAAGGGCAAATGGAATAAGTTTTTGCGTGAGGGTAACGAAAAAATCAAGAACGAACCCGATGATAAAACAATGATTATTGGAGCTTATTTTCCAAACGGAACCTCTTGAGTAGACCTTTCCAATGTTGAAACCATCAGGGTAAATTCAACTGCCAAAGTTTGTTGGTGGTATTATCTTGGATTAATGTCAAGCCCATGATTACAACCCTGGCATGTTTCAAGCGTCAGGGTTGTGGTGTTTTAGCGGGTAGATGTTTAAACTTAACATAATGCATTGTTATACTTTAGTCGGTTCTTTTTTACGACAGTGTTAAAGAAGGCAAACAAGTGTTGTCAAGTAGTAAGTAGTTGAGCCAAATAATTAACAAAAATCCTGTAACATTCCCCTTGTTTTTACTGTTTTAACAAGACATTGTAATGGCAATAAAATCAATTACTCAATGATAGCCAAATACAGTACAAGTAAAGAACCCCAACCTAATGAACCAACAATTTTTTACAAGCAAACAAAAACCTGTATTGCTACAGGCTACCCCAAAAGGCATAGGGGGCGAGGGCAACGTATACAGTGTAGTGGTGGATGACAATGAAGTGCCACTGGTGGCTAAAATATACCATACCAAAGAATTAGAAAGAGAAGCGACCAATCAACAACAAGGCAAACCTACCCGCGAAGCCAAAATTCGCCACCTGATGAGGTTCCAGGCGCAACTATCGGCCAATTGTTCGGCTATTTTTCCAGAGGAAACATTGTATAATGCACAAGGCGATTTTGTGGGGTTTTTGATGCGGGAAGCCCCTGGCGACACCGACTTATCAAGCCTTTGTTTGTTAAAACTATTTGCGGGTTTGCCCAGTCAGTGGCACCAAAAGTATGACCGTTATGAGGGGGCAGGAGTAGCTGAGTTTGCCCAGTTATGTCAGAAAATAGCCCAGGTATTTGCCCAGATTCATCAAACCGAAGAGTTGGTGTTAGTAGATGTAAAACCCGAAAATATCCATGTGTCATTTCAGGGCAAGGTATCACTGATTGATATTGACTCGGCGCAGGTGGTTAAAAAAAACGAAGTACTTTTTCCGGCAAACAAACTTACCCCAGAATATTGTCCTCCTGAATATCAAGATCTTCATTTTAAACAAGATTTTATTCCCCAAGCCTGGGATAGGTTTGCGCTGGGAGTTATTTTTTATAAATTATTGTTGGGTTTACACCCCTACACGGGCAGTTGTTACCCACCCTACGACGAGCTTACCACCAATGCCCAAAAAATAGCTGAAGGGTTGTTTCCACATGGTGCCCAAAAAGAATATTTTTCTATCATACCCCACCCTCATCAAAGTTTTAACAAAATGCCCGAAGAACTACGAGCGCTTTTTTATCGTTGTTTTGAAGAGGGACACCAAAACCCTGATGCACGTCCTCAGGCTACAGAGTGGGAGCAAGCCTTCGGGCAGATAGCCCATCACGAGTATGCGGGTATGGTGCGTGTGGCACCACCAGTACTCACCAAGTTTGAGTCGTCAAACAATGCTACTATTCCAGTACAGGCAGTCAAAGAATCAAAGGTGGTATTGTGGGGATTTTTCAGTGCCGCAGTCATGTTACTTTTTTTTCTGAGTATCATATTCAAAAACATTGCTGGTGAAGTGCCTGTGTATGCTGCCGATTATGAATATTACAAACAATACTTTCCTGGCGATTATCAGGTGGCCCATCCTATAATCGAAGGGCGTCGTTTGGTGCTCAATTACGGTAAGTATGGTTTTTTGAACAGCAAAAATGAAGTGGTTATTCCTTTGCAATACGATTATGCCGGCGATTTTAAAGAAGGGGTTGCTTGTGTAGCAAAAAACGGAAAGTATGGATTTATAGATGAACAAGGCAAGGTCGTTATCCCTTTACAATATGATGGTGCAGCATTTTTTTTCAATGGCAAAGCACAAATAGAAATGATTACTCCTAAGGGTAGAAAGTACCTCCTGATTGATCGTGATGGTAAGCCAGTGACCCGTAAGTATGACTATATCGGGGACTTTTATTACGGGAGAGCCGTGGTCAGAACGGGAGACCTGATAGGGTTTATTGATGAAAATGGCCACGAAATAATCTCACTGAAGTATATTTATGCGCATAACTTTGACGAAACAGGCGTAGCATTAGTAGGTGATAAGCTAAAAAAACATTATATTAATAAAGCAGGTGGGTATGTACGCAATTATGTTCCGCCTAAGCACTAAAACAATGATAATTTAGGAACGTATTCAAAATAGGTGTCCAGATTTTGGTTAAAGGCTCAAAGCTGACTGCGGCATTTTTTGAGGGCAAGGCAACATCCGGGGGATGTTGAGCCAGACCGTGAGACGGTACTACGGCTGAAAAAAATAACAAAAGGCAGTAATGAGAACCGCAGAACGAAGTTCAAGCTCTGCGAAGCTAATTTATTCTAAACCGGACAGTTATTGCGAACATGTTCCTTAGTAAAATGGAAAAAATAAAGTAATCCAAAAGAAGGCAGTATCTGTTTGTTGGACGATGAAAAAAATCTTTGCGTAGCCTTAGCTACGGAACTATTTTTTGAAGAAGTACAACGGTCAGAGACGAAATTCAGTGGATTAGGTTATTTTTGTAGTTTTACTTAATGCCTGACCAACGTTGTTACACTATGAAAAAACTGACTGTATATACATCTGATCAAATACCTGTTTTGCTTGAAAACCCTCCACTGGGACAAGGAGGGGAGGGGGTGGTATACAAAACCCGAAATGCTCGACTCAATGGTAACTTTGTGGCTAAAATATACCACCCACAAGAACGTACTGACTTACGTGAGCCTAAAATCAAATACCTGATTGAGCATGCTCCTCAACTGGAGGCGACCAATAGTGCCATTTTTCCCGAACAGCCTCTGTATAACCAAGCGGGCGATTTTGTCGGCTTTTTGATGAAACAAACCATCGACCAAGTAGACATCACATCATTGTGTAGCCTTACACCATCGGCAAAATTAGATGCCAGTTGGCATAAAAAATACCACCGTTACACTGCTCAGGGGGTGGGCAATCGGCTAAAAGTATGTTATAACATTGCCCAGGCATTTGCCCAATTGCACCAGTCAGGCAAGTTTGTATTTGTCGACATTAAACCAGAAAATATCAAGCTTACTTATGATGGCGCTGTGTCTTTGATAGACATAGATTCTATTCAAATAGCTGAAAACAATCAACTGCTCTTTGCAGCACAAAAACTAACACATGAATACAGCCCAGCCGAAATTGCCCAGCTGGACTTTAAAAAAGAATATGTGCCCCAGCACTGGGACAGGTTTTCATTGGCAGTGGTATTTTATAAAATATTGTTTGGGCTGCACCCCTATACTGGAAGTTGCCAACCACCTTTTGAGCAACATGTGACCAACGAACAAAAAATAGCCAAGGGTTTATTTGTACATGGGAGTCAAAAAAAGCATTTTAAAGTGATACCTACCCCTCATCAAAACTTTAAGCTTATTTCACGTAAACTACAACAATTGTTTTTACGTGCATTTGAAGAGGGGCATCAACAACCCAACAAACGCCCCACTATGCATGAGTGGATGGAAGTGTTGACCCAAACCAAGGCTTTTGAGTTTAAGTCAACTCATACTGTACAAAACTGGGAGCTGCAATCATTGTCAAGTGCTCATTCAAATGTGCAAGCTGGCGCACCGTTACCCTCATCGCCTCAAGCAGTAAATAGTGCTTGGCAAACTTTACAGGTAAAGCTTAATAAAAACATACGTTTAGTAGGCATGGTAAGTATTTTAGTAGGTGCAGGAATTATATTTGGGATAGCCAATAGTAGTTTGTCGTTTAACTCAAGTGATGCACCCGCGTCAGAACGCCTGCTTACTATGGGTACCTTTCACGATGGTGTTGCCTGGCAAAAATACAGCAAAGACAGTTATATATATGTAGATCGTTGGGATAAATGGGCAATTAATGAAACGTTTGAAGAAGCTTATGACTTTGCAGACGGAGCGGCAAAAGTAAAAAAACGAGGAAAATATGGCTTTATCAGTTTACAGGGACGGCAGGTTGTGCCGTTTGAGTATGACTACATAGAGGGAACCACTCTACCCACTGGCAAACGTTTACTTAAAGTAGGGCAAGGCAATAAGTTTGGCTTAATTAATCGGAATGGCGAACGAGTATTACCTATCATTTATGACAATGTATGGTATAACAGCAAAACAGGTGTGATAGAACTGCAAAAAGGAGCTAAGTTTGGCTTGTACGATCAGGAAGGAGTAGAACTTGCCCCGTTTAGGTACAAGTCACGCCAGGAAATGAAACAACAGACTAAGCGGTTACTCAAGCTATACCATTCTATCAAATAATCAGCAAATCAGTAACAACTGTTACCAATCTGGCAATTGATTGATCATTATTAATTACCCAGTAACTATAACTAATAAATACAACAACATAATTAAAGGTTTAGTTGATTGTTCTTATATTGTCAGTCAATAGACAAAGTATGAACTGTTTAAAACTCAAAGAAGATCATGACTCAGCAATTTGATGAGAAAAGTAAGGGCGGTTTTGGGCGCAAAATAAAGTTTACCCGTGATGCAGACGACCAAGAACCACAAAAAGGCAAGTACGAAGACATATTGAAAAGTGTAGTGGTTACAGGGTTTATTTTGGCGGCTTTGATTGCCTTAATTACTCAGGTAAACATACCTGAAACCAAACGACCAACGATTACTAAGAAAAAGGTAAGCGAAACAGAAAAAGAGCGGATACGCAGGTTAAAACAATATTCTTCAGTGGGGTATTTTCACGAAGGTTATGCCCGTGCCGAAAAGAACGGGAAATATGGCTTTGTAGATGAAAACGGCAAAGAGGTGATTCCGCCTAAGTACGAATGGGTAGGGAAGTTTAAAGAAGGAGTAGTAAGGGTCTTTAACAACAACAAAGCGGGGTATATAGAAAAGGCTGGTAAAGTGGTGATCCCTGAAAAATATGACGATGCATGGGAGTTTAGCGAAGGACTGGCAAAAGTAATGCTGGTAAAAAATATCAACGATAAAACGGTAGCAAGGTACGGCTTTGTAAACAAAAAAGGACAGGAAGTAGTCACTGCACAGTATGAAGATGCTCAAAGCTTTCATGGAGGTCTTGCTGCTGTACGCAAAGGAGGCAAGTGGGGGTATGTAAACCAGCTTGGAAAAGTAATCATTCCATTTAAATATAACCAAGCCAACAGTTTTATTGATGGATTTGCTATGGTAAGTGTGGGTGATGAAAACCCTCATTTTATTAGTCGACAAGGCGATAAATATGATGACTTTAGAGCTTATGAAGAGGGAATGGCCGCTGTCAGAAAAAATGGTAAATGGGGATTTATTGATGAGCAGGGCAAACTGATGATTCCTTACCGTTATGACGAAGTACGCTCTTTTAAGAAAGGGTGGGCACAAGTACGCACAGGCAAAAAGAAATATTATATAAATAAAGAAGGAAAGCGACTAAAATAGGTATGTAAAGAAGCGGTTGGATTAAGTAAAATGGCGCTGCCTTTCTGTTAAGAGACACAATATGAAGTTATACACAACAGAACAATGTATGTTGCTGAATGGGCAACCCTTGGGTAGTGGGGCAGAAGGAAATGTATATGAAGTAGTAGCGCCTGCTGCTTTTAAAAACTATGTAGCCAAGGTGTACCATCGCCATGAACAACACAAACATCGAGTGTCTAAAATCAAACACTTGATTACAGCCAGAGCAAATAGTAATATTTCTTCGGCAGTTATTTTACCTAAAGAATGTTTATATAACGAGGAGGGAGATTTTGTGGGCTTTTTGATGCCTAGAGTAAATGCCCCTTATCATTTAACCTCCCTTTGTAGTTTAAGCCTGCCCCACAATGCACCCGAAGCCTGGCATAACAAATACGCCAGAGTGCCTTATAATTTATATTTTCGTTTATTGATTTGTAAAAACCTGGCTGAGGTAGTCGCCAGCTTGCACCAAACCAGCCAGTATGTATTTGCTGACCTGAAGCCCGAAAATATAAAGGTAAACCTCAATGGCGATGTGTTTATCATAGATGTTGACTCTATTCAAGTTACTCAGGACCAGGCCTTATTGTTTGCCACCGAGAAAATCACCCCCGAATATGCTCCACAAGAGGTTAAACACATTCATTTTAAACATGAGATTGTGCCAGTACACTGGGACCATTTTTCACTAGGGGTAATTTTTTATAAGGTATTACTGGGTTTACATCCTTATACAGGTACTTGTTTGCCTCCTTACGAAGATTTGGTATCGAACGAACAAAAAATTCAAGCCAACTTGTTGCCTTTAGGCGATCAGGCACAACATTTTGACATCATTCCTGAGCCTCACCAGGCTTTTGGTCAATTACCACCACTTGTACAACAGTTACTGGAAGCCAGCTTTAGTGTGATCCCATCACAGCGCCCTGATGCATTATGCTGGCAACAAACCCTTGAAAAAGAGTTGAAAGTTTTGGGCAAACCCAAAATAAAAAAACAAGCTATAGTAATAACTGGCAAGTTGGCAAGCGTCGCGCGAACCCACCCCGTGGATGTACCCTCTAAACCCAGTAAAGCCCACCGTGATGTGGCCAAGTTGATTGCAGTAAACATTACAGCTTTTATGATACTAATGGCATTGGTACGTTTTGTGTCTGCCAGTAATTTGTTCAAACAAACTGCCTCGGTTTCTCCATTAGTGGTCACTCCTTTAAACAGTACGGTAGCAAGCAAAAAAACAACTTATTCAAGCCACAGGGTACTTCATCGACAAAGCCAAAAGTATGGGTTGGTAGATCGTAGAGGCAAGGTTTTATTGCCTTATGACTACGACTGGATAGGCAACTTTAGTGAAGGATTAGCTTCTATTGTATTAAGAACAAAAACTGGGTATGTCAATGCAGATGGAAAAGTGACCATTCCTTTGGTGTATGACGAAGGTTGGGCGTTTCGCTATGGTTTTGCCAGGGTAAGTATACGTCAAAAAATGGCCATGATTAATCAACAGGGCAAGTTGTTGGTGCCCTTGTATTACGACGGTGTATGGAATTTTGACCTCCCTGCCAAAGGTTTGGCTAGAGTAGAGCGTCAGGGCAAGTATGGATTTATCAACCAACAAGGCAAAGAGGTCATAGGGTTATGGTTTGATTGGGCTGATGATTTTGCCGGACGTGCCACCACTAAGGCAAAAATCAAAGGAGAAATTTATATTATCAACAGGCTAGGAAAAGTGCTGGGTAGAGCCAGACATCTTAAATAGTAAGTAGCAGCAAGCAGTTAGCTATAAGCTACAAGTAAAGATAACTCTCTCATAATATGATAGTTATATTTGCATATTAGGTATATTTAATTTTGTCTTGGTACATAAAACGGAAAAAATAAAGTAATCCAAATTTGGTGCAATATCTTATTGTCAGGCGATTGAAAAAATCTTTGCGTAGCCAAAGCTACGGAACTATTTTTTCAAGAAGCCTGGCGGTAAGAGTTTAGTCAAATGGATCAGGTTATTTTTGTAGTTTTACATAGAAAAAAGCTCCACTAGGTCTATGTTTATTTGTATGCGTTAGCAAACAATTGGGTTGTTTGGGCAACAAATTAGCAAAGCAGGATATACGCCGTTGTTCTGTTGTTAAACTACACACCAGTATTTACATTGGTTATAAAGCTGCTATGAAAAACTATTATGAAAAGCTTCAGGTTTCGAAAACAGCTACCACCGAAGAAATAAAAAAAGCATATCGGAAACTGTCTAAGAAGTATCATCCAGATATGCATCAAGGTGGTAATGAGTACGCCGAAGAAGTTTTTAAAGAGGTGAGCGAGGCTTATGAGGTGCTTTCTGACCCCACCAAAAAAGCATACTACGACTATCAGGTAGAACTGGCAAAACAGTATGCTGCTACCAACCAGGCTGCCTATAGCGCTACTGCCCAATCACCTTATCAAACTACCAAAAGCCGTAAGCAATACCGTAGTAACAGGCGTTCCAACGTGAAAATTGTAAAGTCGCAACGAGGTGCTAAGGGTATTTTTCCTGTGTTTTTAGGTGGTTTTTTGGCTATAGGCCTATTGGTAATATTTATTTATCAAGCCGAACAAAAAAGGTTGGCTGCAAGGGCCAAGTTGCCTGACCTAAAAGATGACCGAATGTTGATATATGACTTTATCCAAGACCATGATTATATTGATGGGTTCAGAAACGGATTATCCTGGGTGCTCGATAACAATAAGTTTGGAGTGATAGATACTGCCGGCCAAGTAGTAATCAAGGCGGTGTATGATTGGCATGGGTATTTCAAAGAAGGGATAGCACCAGTAAAACGCAACAACAAGTATGGGTTTATCAATAGCAAAGGCAAAGAGATTACCCCTATTCAATACGATGTTGTCGAAGATTTCTCTGAAGGCAGGGCTTTCGTCATGCAAAACCATCAATACAGTATTATTAACCGAAAGGGGAAAGAAGTAGTCAAGCTTAGTTATGACTATGTAGATGAGTTTAAAAACGGACTGGCAAAGTGTTACCTCAATGGTAAGTGGGGTTTTATAGACCTGCAAGGAAATGAAGTAGTAAGCTTGAAATACCACAAAGTATACTTGTTTAATGAGGGACTTGCCGCAGTACAATGGCACAATGGCTATGACTATAAGTGGGGGTTTATCAATAAGAAAGGCGAAGTGGTCATTCCATTTATTTATGATGACGTGAACAGTTTTGGGCAAAGTGGGGTAGCTGATGTTACATACAATAATGTGCATCAAACCATTAATAAAAAAGGAAAGTGTCTTGCCGGATGCTTTTCGCAAAAATAAACAAGTGGTGCAGGCAGAACTAATTACACTGTAAATTAAGTAAGTTGTTGCGTAGTTCGAGCTTATTTTGTTTGCTGGCGATCTTTAAAAATAGAGCATAGCCAAAGCTACGCGATTTTTTTCAAGAGAAGTCAGAGGGCAAAAGAAGCCGAAATAAGTAAAGATATTTAGTTTACAGTGTACTAATGCATACAAATGAAAGATTATTATCAGAGGCTAGGCGTAAAACCTACCGCAAATTTTGATGAAATAAAAAAGGCATATCGTCAGTTGTCAAAAAAATACCACCCCGACATGCACGGAGGAACACACACGTATGCTGAGGATGTGTTTAAAGAAATACAAGAGGCTTACCATACACTTGCAGACGATAGCAGAAGAGCTGCTTATGACTATCAGTTAGAAGTATATCGTAACCCACCTAAACGTACTGTATATAAAAATACACAAGGACAGCATACGTACCAGGCACCACATAACTACTATCGTAACTCTTCGGTAGAGGTATCTAAAGCCGATATATTAAAGTCTACGACTGTATGGGTGGCTTTAGGAGTAGGTGTAGTATGGATGGTTTTTATGTTCATGTATTACCTGAAAAATGAGGGAACAGGAGGCGATGACTACATAACTACAGGTAGCTCACTATCGGGCGAACAAAGCAAGTTGTTTAAGTTACGCGAAAAATACAGCCAATTAGGGCCCTTGGAAGATGGTGTAACGTGGGGGTATAAAAATGGGAAATACGAGTTGGTAGATACTTCGGGCAAGGTGTTGTCGGCAAAGTATGATTGGGTAGGAGGGTTTAACGAAGAAGTAGCGGTAGTAAAAAAAGCGGGTAAATACGGCTACGTAAAAAATACCGGGCAGGAACTGACGCCTTTTAAATATGACTTTGCCGAAAAAGTAACCGATAGAATAGCGATTGTTCAATACAACAACAAATACTATATTTTGCATTTTGAAGGTAGGTTTAAAAGCATTGAACTTACAGGAGTATCGGCAGTGGGGACTTACGCTGAGGGATTGCTGCCTGTAAAATTAGCTGCTACAGAAAAGTGGGGATATATCAATGCTGAAGGCAAAGGGATGATTTTGCCAGCTTATTGGGATGTTACCGAGTTTAGAGATGATTTGGCAGGTGTAAAAGATACTTCTACCCATTTGTGGGGATATATTAACCCTTCGGGTAAGTTGGTTATTCCGTTTAGTTATGAGAAAGTGACCGTATTTAAAGATGGAAAAGCCAGGGTTACACGTAACCATAAGACCTATATTATCGATAATATAAATAGATGTGTAGCTGATTGTGACTAAAACAATTCATAACTACCTCTCGTCTTTATCAAGTGATCATTTTTTGTACATAGAGCGCTTGTGATGCTTTATGGCAAAACCATTTTTAACCCGGAAATTTATGTACCAACTACCCTCAAAAGTGCTCAATAGTCAAGGTCAAACTGTTGAGCTAAAAACCGCTCACTTAGGAAGTGGGGGCGAAGGAAGTGTCCACGCAATTTTGAATAATAGCCAATATGACAACCATGTGGCCAAGATTTACCACGAACGAGAGCGTTCTGAGAGAAGGGCAAGAAAAATAGATTATTTAATTCAGCATCGTCCTGAACTTCAAGACAGTTATTCAGTCATTTATCCTGAAGAACCTTTGTTTGACGAATCCAATAATTTTATTGGTTTTGTAATGAAGAGAGCCTTAGGAGAAGCAGACCTTACCTCGTTGTGTTCTTTGAAGCCTTCTTCAAAGCTAGACGATAGTTGGCATAATAAATTTGACCGGGGTACGTCAACAGGTTTGTACAACCGCGCCATGTTGTGTTTCAATATTGCGGCGGCTTTCAGCCAGGTGCACCGCTCCAAACATGTGGTATTTGTAGATATAAAGCCCGAAAATATCAGAATTACTCAAGATGGTCGAGTATCTATCATTGACCTGGATTCGGTACAAATTATTGACAATGGTGCCTTGTTGTTTAATGCCGAAAAATTAACTCCAGAGTATAGCCCCGGAGAAGCCAAGCAATTGAACTTCAAATCTGACCTTATTCCCGAAAACTGGGATCGTTTCTCGTTAGGGGTTATTTTTTATAAACTTATGTTTGGTTTACACCCGTTTACGGGCACTTGTCGTGACCCTTACCATAACATGGTCTCGAACGAGCAAAAAATAGAGGCAGGATTATTTCCACAGGGAATCAGGGTACAATATTTTGATGTGATTCCTGAGCCTCATATCCATTTTGAGGTGTTACCCAAGCTATTACAACGGTTGTTTATCCGTTGCTTTGACGGAGGTCATTACAACCCCGAACTACGTCCCTCAGCTTATGAGTGGTGTCAGGTGTTGCGTAATATTTCTCAAAATGAATACAAACCCCGGAAAGCAAAAAAAGTGTATTAATTATCCCCATTTTGGTCAAATATTTCAAAAGCCATCCAAGCAATAGCCTTTGGGTGGCTTTTGGCGTTTGTCTGCCCATCGGTAATTATGGAAGACCTGTCAAAAAAAACAAAGTTAAGTAATTTTGGTATACACTTCTATAAATATCAGCGCTTGGTTTTATGAATATTGCTTATCCTTCACTTACTAAATCAGAATTATCTTATTTCTCTTGCTTCTATGCAGCCTTCCTCATCAGTGGTTAAATATGAGCATAACTTGTAACATAATGAGTATAAAATAAAGTGCAAAGCTCATAGCCATTCCGTTTTTCAGTGATAGATGCTATTAAAATGCTTCGGCAATATTCAAGTAATAATTATTGGTATTTTTGCCAAATCCCCAATCCAGGCGTATATTCAGTCTTTCTCTTTTTTCTAATAAGAACCTTAATCCCAGTCCAGCAGAAATCCTCAGGTTCTTGATGCTAAAGTCTTGGAGCCTGTTGGCAACATCTCCAAAACCGACAAAAGCCACACCACCCAAACGCCCAATCAGTTGTTTCCTGTACTCTACCTGTGCCGCCAGCAGATGCCTCTCTATAAATCGGCCTTCATAATATCCTCTCATGATCTCCTGGCTTCCAAAAAGTGCCAGTTCATTAAAAGGTACATCTCCATGGCTGATATGTGCCTTGAACTGGAATGCCAGCACATCATCATTCTTGAACGGCTTGATGTAATGCTTCAGATCCAGCCTGGTAAGATTAAACCGGTGCTCTCCGCCCAGCGACTTACTGTAAATACCATGCGTTAGTTCCATAAACCAACCTTTGGTAGCATTAAGAATATTATCCCTGCTGTCATATACAGCCGCAAGCTCCAATCCTATATTGGTAGCTCCATTGGAGCCAGGGAATGTTTGTTCATCAAGTATTCCGTTTTCTTTTGGCTTTACGTTGTAAACTCTGTTATACCTGATACCGCCACCTATGAATAAATGCTTGGTGAATATTCGTTTCAATAACAATGGCTCAAACAATACCTGGTTAAAATTAAAATGTTCTTCATTCTCTGTGGGCGTACTCCTGCCAATTCCATAATATAAACGAGGAAAATCCTGGTAAATAAAATTACCATATATCATCCACTCTTCTCTGTTGGTAAATATTTCAAAGCCAGAAAATAAAATAAACTGGTTTTCTAAAGTATACATGGCAGAAAGCGGCATATTGGAAGTTCTGGTCTCATCTCCACTACCCCTCATTTTAAACAAATACTTAGCGCCAACCCCAAAACCCCAGCTTGTTTCAGGGCTAAAAGTGATAATGGGTGCCAGTATGATTTTGGAAGGATATAAACTGGAGTCTGCTGCGGCAGCTTTCTTGTTCGGATGTATAGTGAAGAACTCAACAAACTTTTTCATGGTTTCTTCCTCTGTGTCATGTTCCTTCTGAGCGCTGACAGTGAAGCTTAAAAATAAAGCGGATAATATGGGTAAAAAAATAAGTCTTTTCATGCAATACTCTGTGGAGTTTTAGATTACCTTTTAAATAAAAGAGTGGAAGCTATTTTTGTGTTTACGACACCTAAAAAACACTTCCACTCATGAGCATCAAAGTACTCATCACGCAAATATTGGGTAAAATGCCCGAAATTCATAAGTGGTCATACAATTTTATGGTTTATTTATTTCGGCTTCTTGGTGCCATAATTTTGAAAATTTACTTTGTTATGGTCATTATAATGAGGTTACTTACCGTAGTTGGCATACTACTATTTTTGATTTTTGTAGATTCGATTACCTTTTGAGCCTTAGTAATAACTCTTTAGGTGGTTTTTTGTATTTTGGTATTAAACCATAGTTATTGCCTGCCCATCGATAATTATAGAAGGTCTGTCAAAAAAAAACAACTTTGAGTAATTTTAGGAGTAATTTTGGTAGACACTTCTATGAATATCAGAGCTCGGTTTTATGAATATTGCAGCTCATCCTTCATTTACTAAATTAGTAATTACCTTATTCTTCGTCAGCCAAGTTTTTATGTGAAAGCAACGACATCTCAACGCATGACATGTCAAATGTATTGCTGAGGAACATACCATTGGGGTGTACCCAGCCACTTGTGGGATTGTCACATATTATTTTGTTTTGTCCCCAAAAAATTAATCAGACATAAACCTATGAAGTTTTTAAAACCACTGCTATTTGTAAGTATACTTTGTATAATGGTCCAATCAATGACTTTGGCTCAATCGTCTCGTAACTTGTCTGACACTACTGCGGCGAATAGGTTGCTGGCTACTGGGCAAAAACTCTTGTTTATAGGAAAGCCTGACAGTGCTGCCCTATACCTTGAAAAATCATCGTTTAATTTTAGGCGGGCAAACCAACTTAAGCGAGCATTGCAAGTGCAGACAAAACTGGTAGAAAGCCTATGGAGAAGTTATCAATTGAGCCGGGCGCTAAAGCTGGGCAAAAAGCTATTGAAAGATGCCGAAAAATATAAATACCCAGAAGTAACGCTTGAAGCCTTATTGAACCTGGGGTATATTCGTACCGAAAATGGAGATTATGACCTTGCCATTGATCGTTTTAAGCAAACCTTGACAAAGAACCTGGCGCGCGCTAATCGACTTGCTACATTGGCTAGTTTAGGACTAGGGCGAGTATATTTTCTGAAAGATCAATATAAGCCTGCCCTGGAGAATTTTAAAAAAGGTTTGAAGCTAAGCAAAACAGTATTTGGAGAGGGACACCCAGTAGTAGCACAGGCATTACTCAATCTGGGCATTTTTTATACAAATCAGGGAAGTTACTCGCTTGCCCAAAAAAACTGCGACCTTGCATTGGGTATAGCAAAGGCAACTTTTGGCGAGGAAAGTATCTTAGTAGCAGATATTTATGTAAGCATTGCCAATATCTACCGTGACAAACGTAGCCTTGAAAAATCTTTGGAATACTACAGCCAATCATTGATTATTTATCAGAAAATCACGAAAAAAAATAACCCAAAACCTGCCTATTGCTATTTGGGCATGGGCGATGTATATAAGCAACAAGATGAATTTGATAAGGCAAGAGAGTACTATAACAAAGCCTTGACTATTTTTCAATATTCTATAGGCGACTACCACCCAGTAGTAGTAGAGTGTTATTTGGGCTTGGCAAACCTGGCGTTTTTACGTAACGATTACGGGCTTGCTCTTGATTATTATAATAAGGTGCTAGATATTAACTACGATCTGCGGGGAGAGTATAATAAGAGTTCGTCAAATGCTTATAACAATATTGCAGCAATTTATTATTATGGTAAAACTGAGTATGTAACTGCCCGGAGTAATTTTCAGAAATCCCTTGATAGTGACCGTATTTTGTATGGAAACAAACACCCCAATGTTGCCAATGCTTTTTATAATATTTCGCAAACTTACAATGAGCAGGGAAGGCGCGAAACAGCTTTGGAATACCTACAACGTGCGTTGACCGCGAGCATTACCGATTTTGATGATGAAAATATTTACGTGAATCCGCCATTGCGAAACTACTACGTAGAAAATGACTTGTTTCATTTTCTTAAACTCAAAGCGAAAATTCTTCAGGCAGGTTTTGAAAAAGATGGCAATGCTGATTTGAAAGGTTTGAAAATAGCGTTGGATACTTACTATCTGTGCGATACGCTGGTAGAAAAAATCAGGCAAACCCACACTTCTGAAAAAGATAAAATAACCTTGGGAAGAGATGCTGCTAAATTGTACAAAGCAGCCGTAAGTGCCAGTTATAACTTGTACAAGTTTACAGATAAATATAACATAGACCAATTAGGTAAAGGGCTTGATATTGCCAAAACCAAAAAGTCATTCCTGAAAGATATGTTTTATTTTTCAGAAAAAAATAAAGGAGCTGTTTTGTCGCAATCGTTGGTACACTCCAAGGCAAAAGCATTTGGTGGTATTCCCGATTCTTTGTTATTAATAGAAGATTCACTGAGTAAAAAAATTGCGGAACTTAAACTCGAAATTGCTGCCAAGCCCGACAGTGTAACAGAGCTAATGTACAGACAGAAACTGTTTAATGCCCACCGTGAGTACGATGATATCATCAAATATTTTGAGACCCACTTTCCTAAATACTACGAATTAAAGCATAACCTGGGCGTAGCTCCTATTGACTCTATTCGTCAGTTGTTGGATGATTCTACTGCCATTGTTTCTTATTTTACTACCCCCGAAAAGATATTCATGGTGGTAGTAACCAAAAACGATTTATTGGTAAACTCAGCCAATAAAGAGTATCGTTTTGATAAGTATGTGGTAGGAGTACGAAAAGGAATCTTGTACCAACGTAAAAGTTTTTATGCCAAGTATGCTTATAAACTGTATAAACAGCTTTTTCCGGGTAAACTACCAGCTTATTTAAAACACCTGATTATTATACCTGATGGTGAGTTGTCAACGATCCCGTTTGAAGCACTTATTACAGATAAAAACTATGAAGGTAAAAGTTTTCAGGAATTGCCTTACCTCATTAAAAAGTATCAGGTAAGCTATGCCTTTTCAGCAAATTTACTTTATCAAACATTTTTGCAACACAAAAATGACCAGAAAAAAACCACACCTAAACGAGAGTATGTAGCATTGGCTCCCGTGTTTGATGACAAGAAAGTGGCTGGGATGAGCATCAAAACCAAAACCACCCTCAAACTAATGGATTCGGCAGTGTCTGATACTTCTAACGTTACTCGTGGTTTGTTGCTGAGCGGCGAATATGTATCACCACTTAAGGCGACCGAAGAAGAAGTGAAAGACATCTTAAAAGAATTTGACAAGTACAATAAAGCAGGCGAAGTACACACCCACTTGAAAGCCAACGAAGCTTTTGTGAAAAATGGAGGACTGAGCAATACTCGTTATATTCATATTGCCACCCATGGGTTTGTAAACGAGGAAACTCCTGAACTCTCAGGGTTGTTATTGGCACAAGATAGTACTATTAATGAAGACGGAATACTATATTCTGGCGAAATTTATAACCTAAAACTGTCCAGTGATTTGGTAACTTTATCGGCGTGTGAAACAGGACTGGGTAAAATTTCAAAAGGTGAAGGAGTAATAGGGCTGTCACGAGCACTGCTTTATGCAGGTACCAAAAACATTATGGTGTCTCTTTGGAAAGTGGCTGATCATTCAACTTCCTTATTGATGATGGATTTTTATGAAGAGTTGCTGAAGCACCCGAAGGAGAGCCAAATAGAAGCTTTACATAAATCTAAACGAGATATGATTGCCAGTAGCAACTATGCTGCACCTTACTACTGGTCGCCTTTTATTCTGATTGGTAAGTAGTCTGGCACGTAAAATAATGTGAAAAACAGCTTGGCTTTCGTCTAAAGATAAGTTTAAAGTAGGTGTTTGGAATTAAAAATTACTTTTTTAGTGCTGAACATGAGTTTTAAACATCCTCTTAGGTGAATTGGCTAGGCTGTTTTATTTTGTATAGATCTTTTGTAGATTTAAAGAAAACAATGAAATAGTCTTGAGCTTTTGTGGGTAATGATAAAAGCCAGGCGGAGTTCAATCATCAAAATCTTTGAAGAGCAATGGAACTGGATCAGGAAGAGCCTTGGAAATACATGGAGATAGAAAGACTGACCCCCAGGCAATTGGAGGTGTTGTTGGCCGACGGGTGGAGACACTTTGGTACTTTTTTCTTTCGTGATAGGATAAGCTGGAATAATGGCAGGCTTACTCCGGTAATTCCATTAAGAATAGATGTCAACAGATTTAAACCAAGCAAAAGCCAGCGCAAAGCATTGCGTAAAAATAATGATACCCAAGTAGTGTTTAACCCTGCATCTATCAATTCAGAAAAAGAGGCCATATTTCATGCGCATTGTCAGCGGTTCAAAGACAATGTACCCTCTTCTATTTATGATTTTGTAGACCGTAACCCCTCAGTGGTGCCTTGTGGCTGTACTCAAGAGTGTTGCCTTTACCTCAATGGCCGCTTATTTGGGATTAGTTTTATTGATGTAACTCCTGGAGCGGTTTCTAGTATTTATGCCATGTTTTTGCCTGAGTTTTCGGCGTATAGCCCCGGTTTGTACACCTTGTTAATGGAAATAGAGTTTGCCAAGACTCAAGGCAAAAAATATGTGTATACTGGCTATTCTTTTGCTGAAAACTCGCATTATGATTATAAGAAAAAGTTTACTGGAACGGAATTTTACAATTGGCAAGGCGTTTGGCAACCTTTAGAAAACCTTGATCAATCACCTGATATATGAAAACTTATAGTATTACATTGATATTAACCTTGTTAGTGTGGGGAGCTTACGCCCAAACTGATACAGATAAAGGTTGGATAGTATACAAAAAAGCCAAACAGATAGAGGCAAAGTCTGCCCGTAAAGTTCGGAGGTTTAAAAATAAACCTGGGTCGTTAGTGACTTACTTTTATGCTTCGAAAATAAGGCAAGACCAAAAGTGGAAAAAAGTATTACCCAAAAAAACACCTTGGTCACGTCGTTTGACCTATGCCTTGAACAAGTACAAAGACTGGACTTTTACTAAGTTTCGCCTGGTGAGTAAAAAAGAACATAAGCCAGGTAAATTGTGGGTAAAAATATGGGTAGAGATAGAATATAACGGGCGTAAAGACAGTGGCACCGACGAAGTAAGCCTGGAGCTTATTGATGGCAAGTGGGTAATTGTAAGCTTACCTACCTAATAAATATGACCAAAGGGGGTAATCCCCTCTGGTTTATAAGCTGTTTGACAGCCGTCTACTTCTCTTGAATTTTTTGGTTGAGTAATGCAATGGCTTTTGCTTTAAGTTGTTGTACTTCTTCTGTGTTGGCTTTGCTGGCTACCATTTGTACAAAGTAAATCAAGCCTACCTCATAACCATCTGGCGAAGGGTGACTCTTGCAATAATCTATGATATACTCAATTGTAGCTTTGGGGTCTAAAGAGTCTACATACTCGTCTCTTATAGGACTGCTGTCGCGTGCCTCACGATAACTTTTTGATTGATTTGTGTCATTTTTATCCGAACGATAAGCAACCAAAGGGGCTGGGTACCAGTGAGCCATTGGTGAATAAGCAGGAAGGGCTAACTTATGTGTAGGGTAGGTTGTCTCTGCAAATAAGCTGGAGCCAAGCAGTAAACAAATAAACATGATAAATAGCAACGAAATATAGGATACCATAATAGTGGATATTTAATAAACTGAAAAAGTGTGAAACCAATGCCTGCCTGATGTTAATAATGAATAAAATACATGCTGGTTGAAAAATGGTATTTTAAGAACATAGCAATTATTTCCGAAAATAAGCGCACACTGGATGTTTCACCATAAACGATGGGCGTATACCAGTGAGCGGTTTTTTAATATGTTAGTAGGAAAAAGCTTAAAAAGGGAGTAGACTTGGGGGCTGCATAACCATTCCAGATATCATACTCTTATCTGCATATCTTCCTGATAATCGGGTAGTACTCTATACGAATCAATGTCTAAAAAGTTGGGGTGGTGAATTGTACTATATTGTTTTTTGAGTAGTGCTTTGTGATATTCGTAATTATTCAACTTGTTGGTTTATAGTAGGTTATTTGTGTATGTTGTTTTGGTGAAAAAAAATAGGGTTGTATTATACAAGTTTATGTATAATCCTCAAACCATCCTAAATGCTTAGGTAACTTCAGGTTACTAAATTCCAGGTGTATTACTCTACGGTGGAGCATACTCTTATTTTTTGACGATGCATGCCAGAGTAAAGGCGACATCACAAATATGCCTCCTTTTGGCACTTCACAAGTAATTTCATTATACGTTTTTTTGAGATCAGTAAGGTTTTGAGAAGGCTTGAGGCCTGGTGTGTGAGATGCTTCTAATATTTTTAAAGCGCCATTATTCGCAGTACAATCATCTAAATGAATGCGTAGCGTTATAATGTTTTCTAAATAGTTTATAGGAGGTTGCACTGACCAAAACCCAGTTTTTTTTATCCATTTTTTGAATCCCACAGGTATATCATCAGGCTTTTGTTTTACATTAATGGTTAAATCCTGGTGCCAGTTTACCACCCAGTTAGACTGGGGTGGTTTGTCGAAATAAATGGCTTTGACACAACGGGCAGGTGAGTTCAAAAACTGTTGTTGGAGGATTTGTTGTACGTGATTATCTTTTAGTATTGTCTTAAGTGAGGGTATTTCGCCTAATAAATTACGAATAGCAAACAAATCTTGGTGGGCTCTAAAGTAACTGTTGTCTTGTGGCAGTGGTGTCTGGATGATTTGATTAAGGAGCTCCTGAGTCACTTGTGCAGGCAGGGTGTATGGATAAATAGCATACCCTTTTTCTGAAATTTGTGTTTTGATCATTGACTAAAAAATGTTAAACAGGTACTAAGCCCCAATTTCTATCTTTTCACCTAAAAACCTAGGTTGTTTGTTGGTCACATATAAATCAAGAAAAACCTTTACCCTGGCGAGTTTTTCACGTAATTGGGTCTTAAACCCCATATAAAGGTTAACATCTTTTGCATTGAAAGCCACCGCTTTCATACCATAATTGGAGGCTATAAACAAGGCTCTTTTGTTATGAAAAGGCTGAGAAATAATGGTAATGGCTTGTTGTCCAAATACCTTTTTGCTGCGAACAACTGAGTCTAAAGTTCTGAACCCAGCATAATCGAGTACAATGACTTCAGAAGGAACTCCACTGGCAACCAATGCGTTATGCATTTCACGGGGTTCATTGTAATAATCAAAGCGGTTGTCGCCACTTACCAATATATATTTTATTTTTTTAGCTTTATAAAGCGCTACTGCGGCTTCTATTCTGTATTTGAAGTAAAGGTTAACCCTGCCGTCGCTGAGCCATTTGCTAGTACCCAACACCAAGCCTACTTTGTTGGCAGGAATCTGACCTACTTTGCTGAACAAGCCTGGGCTGCTCTTTTGTTCAATGCGCCAATTGCAAAATACAATCAGCATTATATTTATAACAATGATTCCAAGAAATATTAGTCCCAATTTTTTTAATTTTTTCTTCATGGTCATAGTGTTGTTAGGCTACTTTGGTGGGTAAAAGTACAAAAACCTGTTTGTTTTTCCATACATTTGTCAAGTGCTTCATGCCTTGTTGATTGTTTTACTATAATTAGTGTAGGTATTACTACTATTTTTGATTGTTAACCTTGCAAAACCGTGCTATTGTTTTGTGAGTGATGTGATTATTTGGTATTTTAGCTATATAGCAAGTGTAAAGTTGCTTAAAAACAAAAAACACCAAAATTATGATCACATTCTATAATAGCCGATTTGTGAAATTTCAATACTACGAAAGTGAAGAAATTTTGCAACAAACCTGGAATTACACCCATCATCGTAATCATTTACATTTTTATCAAAGTATTCATCAGTTTTTATACATTATTGATGAGTATAAAACCAAAAAAGCCTTGATTGATTTTTCTAACTTTACTTTTTGCCTTGACGCTCAGTCACAAAAATGGATAGAGAAAAATTTATTTGTTAAACTGGCAAAAAAAAATGTATCAAAAATAGCTTTGGTTAAAAGTAAAGACCACGATACGCAAGACTCATTACAGACACTTTTTAGTGTAGGTATGGAGCAACAACCTATAATAACGCTATTTTTTGATACCCCCTGTGAGGCAAAACAATGGCTAACCACAAAACCTGTCCAAGGTACTAGTGCGCCAGGAACTAAGTTCCTTTTATATTATATCCTTGCCATTGCTTGTCTTTATTAAACCCCTTGAATTTCC
>NZ_CANLRP010000054.1 GCF_947493425.1 uncultured Microscilla sp.
GCCGCGTTTTTTGACCTCGCCTGACCAAAAAATATTTCCTTAAACTATAGAACTTTATTTTTGCATCGTTCCTTATGTCTTACTTCCTTACAATCTTCAGTTTTTCTTTAAAAGAAATGATCTCGCCACTTTCTCCTTGAGATTTGATGATAAAATCAACGTCTTTCTTCACTGTATAGTCTTTGAGCAACTTCTTGGGATATTCATGGTTCCGGAGGTCATCAATGATTTGAGAAACTACATTGGCTTCCTCAAAGTTTTCCTCCATCAATATTTCGTCGCGGTATTGCTCAAATAGTTCAGGGGTAAACTCCTGATAGCTTGATCCTCGTTTGAATAAACGTGCCAAAATAACAATGATAATAGCTACCAGTACAATACCCAATATAAAACCGACGCCAATGCCAATGCCTTGTAATAAATAACTCATAGTGAAATAGTGTGTTAAAAAACGTGCTTTAATAATATTGCTGATGTAAACCCCGAATGATTGTTGGTTAACATACAACGTTTAATATATACCCCAGGTTGTACACAACCTACCTATAAAATCTAACTGGCGACAAGTATTTTTTGGCAAATTTGCTACCAGAAAGAGGAATGCTGACAAAACGTCTTGTGTATGCTCAGGTTTAGTTTACTACCACTTCAGATACCCTCTGTAAAGCATCAATACGTACCCGCAACGTTCGGCCCAAGCTACCCTTGTTACCTTTGCACTGACTGCCTGCATCTATAAAGTAGACATAAAAACGTTGATTTCTGCGATACAATTCATTTTTATCCGGACGCCCCAGCAATTGCATAAGCTGCCCTGCTTCTACTTTGACCAATTTATCTTTGTTTTTTTCCAGTGCGGGTAATAAAGCAGCTCGGTAATTTTTACAGGCATTGGGGTCCTCTTTCCATTTTTTGGCATCAAACCCCTCTATTTCAGGAGCCGATTTGCAGCTAAATAAGATATTTATCAACCCTAAAAATAGTACATAGTAAATCGTTTTTCTCATAAATGCAAAAATAACGAATATATATGATTGAATAGCAGAGTTTCTTTATAAAACCCGCTTTTACCCCGCCTCACCCACGGGGTCAGATGCTAATAGGCTTTGGGTGATCTCACTGTTTTTGAGCAGAGTTCAGTTTTTTCGCTTAAAAACTCCCGGCTTTAATAACCTTTTGTCAGACAAGTTGTTCAAATTTGACTCATAAATATGTGGTAAGTAAGTAGCAGTGAGCAATTAGCTATAAGTCCTTAGATACCGATGCATATCGGTGCTACAAGTAAAGATAACTCTCTAATAATATGATAGTTATACTTGCATATTAGGTATATTTAATTTTGTCTTGGTACATACTAAGTGCAAAACCTCTCTACTCTTTTTTTGACTAATGTCCCCCTAGTATTTGCACCTGGATAGGGCAATGCATAGTTTTGCGCACATATATGGCATTATTTATATTCGACTTATCTTCTTCACTCCAGCTCAGCTGGCTTTCGTGGGTACTTGCCGGGCTTGCTGGCTTTATCATAGGCGTGTCCAAGGCAGGCATTAAAGGGATTTCTATTATGGTAGTTACCCTTATGGCAATGGTGTTTGGGGGCAAAGCCTCTACTGGTATTATACTGCCTTTGCTGTTGGTAGGCGATGTGTTTGCCGTTATCTACTACCACCGCTACACCGAATGGCATCACCTTAAGCGTTTGTTGCCCGCCATGATGCTGGGCGTAGTAATAGGCGCCTGGATAGGCAAAGATTTACCCGAAAGGGTATTTAAGCAAATGATGGCAGCCATTATACTTGCCACTGTAGCCATGATGTATTGGTGGGATCGACAAAAAAACAAACAAGTACCCAATCATTGGTGGTTTGCCATCATGATGGGGCTCATGGCGGGTTTTACTACTATGATAGGTAACCTTGCCGGGGCATTTACCAACTTGTTTTTTCTGGCTATGCGTTTGCCCAAAAATAATTTTATAGGCACGGCTGCCTGGCTATTTTTACTCATCAACCTGTTCAAACTACCCTTTCATATTTTTGCCTGGCAAACCATCACCTTAGACACTGTAAGCCTTGATGTTCGTTTGGTACCCCTGGTTTTGCTGGGCTTGTTGACAGGGGTGCGCCTGGTCAGAAAAATAAACGAACGCTATTACCGCAAACTTATTCTTATACTCACTGGTATAGGCGCCATTGTGATATTATTGAAGTAGGCAAGTTTATCAAACGGTCACCTCGTTTAACAATTGCCTAAAATAAGCCGGAGCCAAACGCAACCGACTGCCATACCACGAAAAAAGCTCCCCATCTACCAACAAGACTTTAGCCTGGGGACAAGCCTGTTGAAACTCTTCCAGGTGTTTTTGTTTAAAGGGGTAAGGTTCAGACGATAACAAAATAATATCGGGCAATTGTGCTTCCAGTTGTTCGAGGCTTATTTCGGGATAACGGGGCTGATGAGCAAATACATTTTGCCAGCCACAGTGTTTGAGCATTTCGTCGATAAAATTTTGGCTGCCAGCCACCATATAGGGCTTGCGCCAAATAAAGTAAGCAACCTTGGCAGAAAATGCTTGGTCGGGTAGTACAAATGCGTCAAATTGGTCTTTTATCTGTTGTATGAGCACTTGAGCACGTGGGCTGGTCTGGGTGATTTCGCCCAATTGCTGCATCATTTGCAAAGCATCGTCCAAAGTAAAGATGTCGCTCATCCATACTGGGTACTTTTTTGCCAAGGTGTCAATGCCTTCCTGGTAGTTTTCTTCTTTGTTGCCAATAATCAGGTCGGGCTTAAGTGCATCTATGCGGTCAAAGTGAAAGTTTTTGGTGCCTCCTATATGGGTTTTAGTAGCACATAAAGCCTTAGGGTGCACGCAAAACTTAGTGATACCTACTATTTGGTCTTGCAACCCTAAGTCAAACAAAAGTTCAGTTTGTGAGGGCACCAAAGACACAATACGCTGAGGAAAGTCAGCAATGGTTACCTTACGTTGCATTTGATCAGTAAATACAGGCATAATTATAAGAGTTGTTGAACGACAAAGGTACAATATTGGACATAAAAAAAGCACACCCTGAATACAGAGTATGCCTAGATACATTTTCCCAATTGAACGGGGAGGTGTTTATTTTTTTCCTGCTTTTGAGCCAAATACGAAACGGTACGCACCAATTACTAAAACGGCGGCAACTGCTATAAACAGAATATTGCGTAGCATTCCAGCGAGGAACTTAAACGCAACCAAACCGACTACAATTAGTACTACAAAAAAAACAAGTTTTGTTGTTTTATTCATGTCTTATATAGATTTTGTTTCTGCGAATGATATAATAAATAAACGAAAATTTAACGTTTTGTGCAAGTTTTACCTTGATTCTCGTAATATGCATAACGAGTATTGTGTAATGCAAGTTACATTTTTATACCTAGTATTCAAAGGATTTAGGTAATTTAATCAGCATACTCAAATAGATTTGCCACTTCAAAAAACGGCATTTTGCCTGAAATTTCATTACTTTATCTCCCAGTTATTATGTTATACATTAACTTATACGTTTTTTAGTGTAACGAAGCTTTTCAAACGCTTTACTTTTTCTATAAACTTTGCCCAAGTGCCAAAACAACAAACAATGAAGAGACACCTACTCGAACATTTTACTGTTTTATTACTCATTTTTTGCATAGGAGCTGAGGGCTACGCCCAAATCAAGATAAACACGCCCAAAACCAAAAAAACCAACTTCAATGTAGCCACTGTTGCACTCACACTGACGGCCAAAGACGCTGAAAACCGCCAAAAGTTTTTGCGCCCCCAGGTACAGGTACTCAACGACTCTACCAAGCAGGCGTTGAGCGGGTTTCCGGGTAGTTTTGCCCAAGATCAACTCAGCCTAAACCTGCCTATTTATAAAAAGTACCAAATTAAATTGAGCCTTGCCGACTATGCCGATACTACTCTTGTTTATGACCTTACGGGCACAAAGGTTAACTATAAAGACAAGCAACAGGTATTGATGCGCCCCCAAAGGGTGGCTTTTGGGCTAAAAGTAAGCGATGTAGAAACAGGAAACGATGTGCCAGTAAATGTGGTATTGAACAACAAAAACCGAAATGAGCAAATTACACTGAACAACAAAGACCGAAACAAAGATGGTGTATACAAGGTAGGTATCCGCGAGAAAGACGATTACGATGTAGAGATAAAAGATGGCAATAACCTGGCAATTTATAAAGGGAAAATAAACAAAAACAAAGGAACTAACTTCTTGATAACCGCCCAAAAGGTGCAAGGTTATAATATATATACAGTGCGCCAATTTAAAGATGCAGCAAACCTAAAAGACGCGAGTTTGCTGGCAGTAAAGGGGGGAAAGACGGTGTCGTTGAATGTACAAGATTTAGAAACAGATGAAAATATAAAAGCAGGGGCTATTTTTACCAACAAAAACCGTAACGAACAAATTATTATTCATCCGACAACAGGTTCGGGCAAGGCTATTCAAGTGAAACTACGTGAAGGCGATGAATACGATATGGAAGTAAACGCCTCGAAAAACTATTTTTTCCATACCCAAAAAATAAAAGTTCGGCCAAAGGGCGCTTCAAAAGATGTAACAGTAAGGCTCACCAAGTTAAAAACCGGGGCTAAGATTGCCCTGAACGATATTTATTTTGACTTTAACTCGGCAGCACTCAAAGACTCTTCTTTTATAGAGCTCGATCGGGTAGTAAAAATGCTGCGGACCAACCCTAAGGTAAAGTTGAGTATAGAAGCTCACACCGATAATGTAGGAAGTAAGAGGAAGAATTTGAAACTGTCGAACCGACGTGCCAAAAGTGTAGCAGATTATCTCAAAGAAAAGAAAATTGGCCAAAACAGATTGGTCACCAAGGGGTTTGGTGAAGACCGCCCTCTGGTGCCCAATACCAGCAAAAAGAACAAGGCTAAAAATCGAAGGGTAGAACTGCGGGTAATTCGCTCGACACAGTAAACCCACAAATGTAGTATTACAAAAAACCGTGACTTAAACTTAGGAATGGTACCAAAATAAATTTACATTCTTAACCTCATCTTTTGAGGCTATACTTTGTTAAAAAATAGCCGAATAGCGATGCTATTAGTCGGCCATCCCTCAAGCTCGCTCAATATCCACTGGATATTGCCGTGCCGCGTATAGCAACAAAATATTTTAGCGTTACTATAGAAATTTATTTTTACACCATTCCTTAAAATAAACAATAAGGGGTATTTTATGATAAAACTTCTAATAAGGTCAGTAATGATACTGGGGCTTTTTGCTGGCATCGCCAACGCCCAGATAGATTTCCAACAGCGTAACCCGGTACTACAAAAAGACAGCAACCGTATTATGATTGGCTATAGCATAATAGAAACCAACGCCAAACCAGGTGACTACCTGGCTACTTATAACATTCAACTGACGTATACTCAAGATGGCGGCGCTACTTTTATAGGACCCCTTACCCAAGTAAAAGGTGATGTGGGCAATGAGCTGATTGCTGGAAAAGACCAAAAAATATATTGGTATTACCTGGCCGAAGGCAATGGGTTTGACGGGCAAAATGTAGAGTTTAAGGTAGATGCCTCGTATGAACCTTTCTTAGGTGGTCCAATCAATGCGTTGCGTTCGGCATTGTTGCCAGGTTGGGGCAATGTGTATGTAAAGAAACCCCGTAAAAAATGGAAATGGCGCTGGATGCTTACTGCGGCGGGCACTTATGGGCTTATTGCGGGTAGTTTGTATTTAAAGCAGTTGTCGAACAACAACTACCAAAAGTACCTGGAGGCAACTACCTTAAGCGAAACCCAGGATTTGTATAAGCGAGCCAACCAGCAAAACCTGCTTGCTACTACAGCAGCGGTGTTGGCGGCGGGTTTATGGGCTTACGACATAGTAAAAGTGGCTATAAGAGGAGGACATAACAAAAAACGAAAGAAAAGAATTATCAGACGAAACCTGCAAAGAAGGCAGCAAAAGGTGATCAGCCTGGGGTATAACCCCGTATTTAACTCTTCTACTATAGGATTTTTATGGAAGTTTTAAAACAATAGCTCAAACTACTGCATTGGGGATTAAATAAATATATTATTTATTCGAGGGTATTTTGTTTGCTGACGCACTTCAAAAAGTGCGCATAGCCAAAGCTACGTAAACTTTTTGAAGTAAAGTAAGCGGGCTAAAGACTCCGAATAATATGATAGGAATTTAGTTTCCAGTGCACCACTCCCAATATTTAATTTTGATTTGGCACTTACAATGACAAGAACTGGACTTTATATGTTTTTTTGCCTGATGGCACTTTCTGCCTGTGACCTGGTGCAACTGGAACGAAAAAATTTTGTGGCCACCGGAACCACTGATAGCCTGGACTATACCAACGCCACCATTACAGGTACGCTACGCGATGTAAGCAACCGCAATGGTAGTAGGGTAAAGCAACATGGACACTGTTGGGATACCGTTATTAACCCTATGGTAGAAGAAGGCAAACAATTTACCGAACTAGGCGAAAAACGCAAAGCGGGCAATTATACCAGTAGCCTTACCCCGCTCCAACCTGGCGCTACTTATTTTGTGAGGGGGTATACTTATGACAATGAAAATGGCTTTATCTATGGCGAAAACTATAAGTTTACTGTTCCCAGGGTTACTACTTTTATAGTGATTGTAAAAGACACCAGCGCTCAGGCAATAGGTAAACTAGACCTTGTGCCTACAAATCCTGTCATAGAGCACGGACATTGTTGGTCAATCAATGAAAACCCTACCATTGCTGACAGTGTTACAGCGTTGGGCGCCAAATCTGACAGTCTTGATTTTATAAGTAATATAGGTTACCTAAACAGAGAAACCGAATATAATGTACGCACATACATTATTACCCAAAAAGACACTTTGTATGGACAGAATGGCTTGTTTACCACGCTCCCAAAAAAATAATTGGTAAACAACAATTCGTTGGTGCCACCTTGTCTTGTCATATAAAACGTATACAGGATGGCACAACTTTAGCGGGAGTAAATGTACTTAATCCATCTATTATTAAAATAACAGGCATAATAAATTATGAAAAGGTTTTTCATTTTAGGGGTGTTTTCTCTGATATTTGACAGTGTGGCTTTACAGAAAACTTACGCCAATAATGATCCTGCTTACTCTATCAATTACCCCATTGCAAAACAAATTATTCAAACTGTATCGAAAAAACTCAATACAAGTATCACTACCCTCAAACAAAGGCTGGTAGCTTATAAAAACACTTTTTTTGCCAAAGAAAAGCTTGAAAAAGATACCCTGATCAAACAACTCCATGCTTTGCGCGATAAGTATTACCAGTATAGAGTATGGTTGGTTGCCCGAAAAATGGAAGGAAAAAATATTTACCATAACTACGGCTACAATGGCAAAAATGACGAAAGCAACACGTGTGTAAATGGATGGTGCCAGGTAATGGCAGGCACTGGAGTAGGCAAATTGCGTGAGCTGGCGTATGGCAAGGTACACCTCCTAAAAAAAACCTTGGAAATAGAAAAACAAAAGCTACAGGCAAAAACACCAGGGAAGAAAATAAAAGCCAACCTTTCGCAAAAAATACCTCAATATATCAATGTAGAACGCCTGGTAAGCAAAACCAGCGACTTAGGCTTTATTCCTATAGATGTAGACCTTGCCAAACGAGGCGATATGTTGGTGCAGTATTATTGGAAACAACGCCAGGAATTTGTTTTTGCCCCTCAACACGTGAGCATATTAGACTATGTACTCGACTACAAAAACGGGATATATGAAATAAGAGATTGGCACGAAGGCATCAAAGGGCAACCCTATATTTACCGAAATGGCTATAATATGGAATCGAGTTTTAATAACCTGCTCACGTATAACAACATGTATTTTGGTTATACTGGTCAGCGGGGGCAAGAGCGCAACTTGATAAGTAAAAACAAAAACATATACCAGGCTTTTGGCTACTTTGGCAACCAAACAGAAAAAGCCCGAATGATTGTACTAAAGCTAGACATTAGCCGTGCCCGCCTTGTTGTTTATAAAAAAGTATTTGAAGTGTTGCTGGCATCGGTAGAATAATTACCTGATGTTACGCAGTAAGTTCTAAGTCTGCTTATTTATATTGTTCTATGGCTTTATTGTTTGATAGTTACGCGATGCATTGCATCACTAATGTAGCAATATAACTGTATCACAGTAGAAATTAAAACGACAAAGTAAATCTGCGTAATTTGAGTAATTACTTGTTTTTTTTAGGAGTGTTCATTTGCCTGTAGTTTGTCACAAAACCAAATGACTGGTAAACGCCATTTTTTGAACACTCCTTTTGTTCTCATTGATGCTATTGATCAATAGTCATCTAAAACTCCAACACCTCAAACTCTACCCTACGGTTTCTTATCCTGCCCTTTTGGGTGTTGTTATCAGCGATAGGTTGGCTTGCACCAAATCCTTTGACCTTGATTCGGTTACGGGCAATGCCCTTGTTTGCCAGGTAGTTGCGTACACTACGTGCCCTATGCTGCGACAAAAGCTGATTACGGGTGGCTCCCCCCTGGTTGTCGGTGTGACCGTTCAGTTGAATCACCATTTTTGGGTATTCGTTTAAAGTACGTACCAGGCGGTTAAGCTCGTCGAACGAGGTGCTTTCTATTTTGGAGCTCGATACCCCAAAAAATAAATTATTCAACAAAATTTTCACCCCCTTTTCTATTGGGGTCACAAACAAATCTACCTTTATCTCTTTGTAGTTTTTAAGTCCGGTAAGGTCTATGTTTTCACTAATGGGGTAATACCCTTTTTTGGTAGCAAAGTACCCATACTTATGCCTGGCGGGTAGTGTTACTTCATAGTTGCCGCTTTTTGGGTCAGACGATGACACCCCTACCTCGGTATTTTTGGCAAGATGACGGTAAGAAATAGCAGTACCTATGGGCTTTTTTGTTTTGGCATCGAGCACCCTTCCAGTGATCAATACTACGGGGGTTGGTCGCAGTTTTTCGTGCAGTTTTACCCTAAAAATTTCTCGGTTTCGACGGCGACTTTCGCGGTGAAAATAAGCATATTCGCCCGAAGCAGGTAAATACAAACCACTCTCGCTCTCCTGGGTGTTGATAGAGGGTCCCAGGTTGAGCGGGGTAGACCATTTTTGCCAGCTATCGTCAAGTCGACGACTCAGGTACAAATCGCTGCCCCCAAAGCCCGGATGCCCTACAGAGGCAAAATAAAGGGTCACATTATCGGGCGCCAAAAAAGCTATAGACTCAATCGCTTTGGTATTAATGGTGGCTCCCAAAGACTTAGGCTCGCTCCAGGAACCATCGGGCGCTTTAAACAATACAAAAATATCTCCTTTGCGTGAAATCAGCATTGTCTGAAGATCATTGCCTACAAAGATATTTTCTCCCTTAGCGTTCTTTCTTGTCTTGTGCCGATAGAAGTTTTCGGGGGTTGTCCAGCCATCGGTGGTGCGTTTTGACACCTTTACTCCAGTATACCCTTTGGGTGCTCCCCAAACAATGAGGGTATTATTATTAGGCGCATTGACCAAGCTCCGGTAGCCTTCGTTAACGGGTTTGCCCAGGTTTTTTGCCAATGACCAAACTCCTCCTGCTGCCATAGTAGCGTACCAAATATCCTGATCACGCTTGTCATATTTGTATTCTGTGTTTCCGGGGTGCCCTTCACGGGTAAAGTACAAAATCTTACCATCGGGTGAAATCACTGGGTAAGACTCATCACTTTTTGAGTTGACGTTTTCTCCCAAATCTTCAGCCTTATAATACTCGATGTTTTTCAGATAATTAATATCATCATTTTGGGCAAGCGTAGGCAAGCACGCCATCACCGCCCATAAGATACATAATAGCTTTTTCATTGTTGTTAGCTTTAAAATTCTGGGTGAAGATAGGGTGTTCAAGTCATAAAGCCAACTCTCCGATTCACCTTTAAAAAGGGCCAGACGAAAACTCACCCCAAAAAACACTGCTATCATTCACAATGAAGTGCAGCCTATACTTATGAAAGACACAACATTATGCCCAACAAAGGAAAAGTACAATTATATCGAGGTTATGCCTAGAAATCATCATCAAACTAGCCCATATCGTTTGATCTAACAATGGACTTTGCTAAACTTGCCTTCTAAAACAAACAAAACAGTAAGCAAATGTTGATGAGTAGGTGGAAAAAACTGAAGGTAATGGTGGCCATTGTATTGATTCTACTAATTGGTGGCATTATTTTATTTCCTTTTGTGTTTACCTTCATTATTATTGGGGGGACTTTGCGCCTCATTCGAAACCAACGCGCCAGTAATGCTTACCAAAGTTATATAAAAAGTTTGGAAGGTAAAGACTTTTTTTGTTATAACAACCGCGAAAAAGGACGAAGGTATATCGAACATGAAATATTGCCCACCTTGCCCCCCCAAGTAGAAGTGCTCTATCTACAAGGCAGGCGCATTGATAGCCAGCAACCCTACAATGGGCAACACTTACTCAAAACCTTTCACAATTTTGATCATTTCACCCAGTTTCCTCATTTATTAAAAATAAGAAATGGTCAAGCCATTAGTTGTTCGCTATTCCATGAATTGTTTGAGTGTCTTGATAAAGAGGGCAATAAAGACACAATGTTAGATAAGATTCAACATTTTTTTGCGCAAGAAGCATAAAAAAAGCCGATTAGTATAACACCAATCGGCTTGCAAATTTTTCAATAAAAAGTGATTATTTTACCCGGTACCAATACTGAGTACGACCTACATAACGAGTCCCAATAAAACCTCTTACCTTAAGTTTGTCTTTGCCTTTGAGCGTAATATAACAACGGTAAGACTTGCCTTTATTTGGGTCAAAGATGCTGCCTCCATTGTATTCGTCATCATCTTTTGCCAATCCTTTTAAAATCAACATTCCCAATACTTTTTGACCTTTTTTTCCAAAGCCATTGTACTTTTCGGGACACTTGCTACAAGTAGCATCGCGTTTTTTAGGATCAAGAATTTTTACTACTCTTCCAAAAACAACCCCGCTTTTATTTTTGTATATTTTTACATGAGATTTGGCTTTACCTGTTTCGTCGTCAATGGTTTTCCATGTTCCCACCACATCTTGAGAGAATGCCTGGGTGCTCACAAAAAAAAGAGCGGCTAACAAAAATGTCGCGCTTAATTTCATATTTTTCTGGGTTTTAATATAGTGTGTTAGACAATGTGTTTACAATTGGTTTTTTAATGACCAACAGTCAAACGTAATAATTTTTCTGATACAATAACGGCGTTGAATTATTTTTATGCAAAAATATTCATAATTTTTAACTGCTACTTACAAGAAATAGTCCGATAAAAAACCTTGAATACTAAATAATGCTACAAACACTGCATAAAGTACTATAAACTACCGAGTGGGTCTTTTGTTTAAAACTAGTAAAAAGGTGTTTTTTTTATGTAATATTCAGTAGTAATTAGGGCGCATAACCACACATTTTTTACCCAATCGCAGTAAATTTTACAAGAAGATAAAGCTACTTTTTCCTGCGACGTTTTCTTTTTTTGTACCTCGGAGACGTGAGCTTCATGTGAAACCTCTTTTTTTTGATTTTCACCAAGGTGTTGCCCACCTCTACCTCTTCACCATTGCGTAGTTTGGTTTGCATTTCAATTATGTCCTGGTCTATAGTATGCAGCGAACCATTGGTATAATAAGCCAACAATATATAATCAGGCATCATCTCTTTACCGCATAAGATCACCCTTATTGGACGTTTAAGCCGCACAAGTTCTTTGAGGAGTGGGTAGTCACGTATTTGCGAGCTGGCATCGGCAATCAGAATCACCTCTTTGCAATCGGGAAACCTTCGAATGCCCTTTATAAGTGCTTCTATGTCGTTTTCGGGGGTATCGTCGCCTTTGCCGCTTTTTTCTGCCTTATGCATGGCACCTATTACCACATCCAGGCTTTGCGCACTGGCATAATGCAAACCTCCGGTGTGTCCCATCACCTTTTCGCCCAGCGTTTTACCGTCTCCATCGTTGAAAAACACAAAGCTTCTTAAGCGGTTTTTTTGTTGATGAAAAACCTCCATCCACACCAGCAACTGTGCCCCATGATGGTACATGCTACCCGTCCAGTCTACCACCACCAGCATACTGTCCCATCGGTTACGCTCAAATACCTTAAACACTGTCGAGTCTTCAGGCAAGTATTTTTGTTGGGCAATTTGGTAAAATGTACGAGGGTGGCTATAATCAATATTTTGTGCATCGAGCAAAGGCAAGTTGGTGAAGTCATACTTGGGGTTGGCTACAACAGGCACAGTATCAGGCTTGAGCACCAACTCAGGATTGTCGCTACCAATGTCGACCAAGGGGGCGTTGATGGTATCTTTGAGTGGATAAAAATAAACTACCAAGCCGTGAAAAAGCTGGTAAGCTTCAGCATAGGTATTGCAGCTATTTTGGCCAAAGTGCCTCCAGGCTATCTCTGAATCCTGTATTTTGAGAGGCAAATACTGCTGTAGGTTTGCAAGTCGCTTGCGGTTGAGTGTATCAAAAGACCGTTTTTTGGGAAATTGGGTATACACCAGGTCAATGGCAAATATCTTTTGCTTACGCAACCTTGCCAATGCTTTGGGGTTGATCGCCTCAAACTTGTCAAACGCCATGCGAAGTTTGATATAACCAGTGTCTACTTTAGGAAACTGGTATTTTTCTATTTGAAACTTTTGGGTACGCTGTAAAATTTCGTCTATTGCTTCACTGTTAACAGGTGGGGTTTGTGCCCCAGCCATTAAAGGAAAAACTACCCAAAGGGTTATTAATTTTATAATGTGTTTAAAACCTTGAAGGTGCCCCATTGAGTAGAGTTATTGATTGGTTACGTGGAACTTGTTTAAGGTTTAGCTTCGCTGAGCTTGCCCTAAAGGGCTGCGGTTCTCCAAATGATTCAAAACTAGCTTTTTGCTATCAAAGCATAAACCGTAAACAAGTTCATTAATATAAATAATCTTTAGCACTTATAAAAGAAATAGCTAAGGCTTAGACAACTTATATAACTATACCTGTGCAAAGCTCGTTACTGGAGAGCCATTGCTTTAACAAAGTGAATTTTACTCTGGCAGGTTTGTTTTAAATATCGAACAGGTTTATCTTGTTAGTTGTTTTTAAATGAATATGAACAACTTATGGACGTTACGCTGCTGTGGTAAAGTATACCCATTTTAATTATTGAGAACTTTATTAAAAGCGCTTGGCTTTGCTGAGCTCCTCCAAGGTAAAAACCTGTCTCATTTACTTTGTACACGTGGCGTAACTTAAGTAAATAACAATCAACAAGAGGAATTTGTTGAACTATACATGAAGTGTGAATGAATGCAATAAAATACGAGAAATGGGAAAGTTTTCGTCGTTTGGTGCTCAGCTATTTTAACCATTTGGGCAGGGCAGGCGATATAGAGTTGCTGCGCGAACCCAACGCCCAACAGTTGTACGCACTCAGAGCCTACCAAACTCCTGAGGGTTCTTTTATTAAAAAAATGACTTGGGACAGTGGTAAAGACTTTCAGAATTTTCAACAGGCCAACCTTTCAGGACAAATGAATTTACACGACTTTGCTCCTACCATTACCACCCAAACTTATTTGTTGGCACCAGATAGTTTTAGAGAACTCAACGAACATACCCAAGGGCTTGCCTTTACGATGCCTTTGCCACCTAAGCCCGAATTAATCATTCGTGATGGTACTTATCACGAACTGCGCCTGCACCACTACAGTGGTCATATCTCGCTCAAGTGGCACTCAGACTTACCCGAAGAGTGGTATATGCTCCAGCCGGTAATAGATAAGTTTCAAGCACTCGACATAGAGTTTTTTGTCTAATGTTATACGGTCAAAGAAGATAAAATCCCCCCCATGCCCATTCAACAACTACAACAAATAGCCCAACAATCTGTGTATACCCCCGCCGAACTGTTGCAACTGCACGTGTTCGAGGGTATCATTCGGCGAGTTGCCATGACTGAGTTTAGCCAAACACTGGTGCTACGGGGAGGAATGATGTCGCGGCACTGGTATGCACCGGGTAAATGGATGCCAAGCGATATTGATTTTATGGTGCCAACCCCAATAGCGGCTGAGGCAATGGAAGAGGCCTGGCGGCACATCTTAAGCCAGGTACCTGCTCCTGACGACCAGGTTCGTTTTTTAACTAAAGACCTACATAGTGAGGTAACTTGGGCTGAAGCCAAAGATCCAGGCTTACGTGTTTTTGTTCAGGCAGAAGTAGCCCAGCAGGATTCTCTGCTGAGCACCCAAATAGACATTAGTTACGCCGATCCGGTAGTACCTGCTGCCACCGTTCGTGCTTATACTACTGTGTTGGCAATACCTGCACTCCCGCAACTAAAAATGGTACACCGAGAAACCTCGGCAGGTTGGAAATTTTACGGTTTGTTTGAGCGCAAACGTGATAAATGGCGTCCCAAAGATTTGTTTGGCTTGTATTGGTTGCTTACTCATAATGACCTAAACCTTGCCCAGGTGATGGCATCTTTTCGGGAGACTTCAGTAGAGCGGGGCACTCCCCTAGGAATGGCGGCTCGTTTTTTTGAGGGCACTTTTGCCCGTGGTAAGGGTAGCCAACGCCTATGGCGGGGCTTTTGTCGAACACACCCTAGCTTTGACTTGCCCGAAAAAGTAGAAGAAGTAGTGCAAACCATCCGCCAGCAGTTAGCGCCACATTTCAAACAGTTGCTTCATACCCATAGCCACATGGTAGCTCTGGGCGAGCGGGGATTCCCCTTGATCAAACACCTCCAGGATGTATTGCCTGCCATTGCCGAACGCGACGAGTTTCAGGTATATACGCGTGATAGTTACCAAATAGTAGACTATAAAAATCAACTCAAGTATTCGTTTTTGCCCGTAGCTCAGGCAATGCACCCATCGGTGGCCAGTATTTATGCGCTCCGCCGCGAGTGTCGGGGGCTTATTTTCAACAAAAGGGGCGAGTTGGTACACCGCAAGTTGCACAAGTTTTTTAGAATAGACGAAAATGAAGAGAGTCGTCTGACCAATATTGACTGGACACACCCTTGCCTGGTACTTGAAAAACTAGACGGCTCGCTGGTGGCGCCTATAGTATGGCAAGGAACCCTGCGCTGGACTACCCGCAAAGGATTATCTACGATTGCTGATCAGGCAGGGGCTTTCGCCGAAAGGCAACAAAAAAACGGGGCAACTACTGGCTACCTACCTATGGTGCAGGCACTGCTCAAGGCGGGCTGGACTCCTTGCTTTGAGTGGTGTAGCCGCCAACATCCCATCGTGCTCGACCACCCCAACGACCGCCTGGTATTGACTGCAGTGCGTCATAATACCACAGGGCATTACCTCAACTTTGACACCATGGTGGCACTTGCCCAACGGCACCAAGTAGCATATATCAAACAGGTAGGCATTTTGACAAATGTTGAGGAAGCGCAACGTTTTATAGAGGCTGCCACCACAGAACGACAGGGCGAAGGGTATATTCTGCGTTTTCCGGATGACAGGTTTTATAAGGTAAAAAACAAATGGTACCAAAAACTACATCAACTCGTGGCACACGAAAGCAACGAAGTTTATATTTGGCAAGCAACCCTTAAGGGTGAAATAGCCGATATGCTGGCAGGGGTCGCTCCTGGCTTGCGCCCCAATATTCAAGCGTTTTCAAATACATTGGCGACAGCCGTTCAACACTTAACCCAATGGCTACAAGACTTTGTAATGGGGGCAAACGAGGCCATCAGCAAGGCTACCCACACCCCCATCGAAGCCAACAAATTGTTTGCCTTGAGCTACGCCCGTCGTCAAAATAATCTGCGAGAGAGTTTGGCTTTTAAAGGATGGCACGCTTACCAAACCCATGGCAAAGCCACCAATTTTGCCGAAATTGTCACCGAAATTTTACTGGCACACTGTCAAACCCGACAACGCTTGCAACGCATAAGAAGAAAAGTGCTGGAAGGATAGTTTTGTTGTTAGGCCGTTACCTCTTTGTTCAAACCCGCTTTGTAAGTATCCAGGGCGCGCTGTCTGGCAAACTTGTGCTCTACCATAGGCGCAGGGTAACGCGACAGCTCAAACTCAGGCACCCATTGCCTGATATACTGGCGTTGCTTGTCAAACTTTTCGGTTTGGGCATAAGGATTAAATACCCTGAAATAAGGGGCAGCATCGCAACCTGAGCCTGCCGCCCACTGCCACCCTCCGTTATTTGCCGAAAGGTCATAGTCAAGCAATTTTTTGGCAAAGTACGCCTCTCCCCATCTCCAGTCTATTAACAAATGTTTGGTCAAAAAGCTCGCTGTAATCATACGTACCCTGTTGTGCATAAAACCAGTGGTGTTCAACTCGCGCATGCCAGCGTCTACTATAGGATAGCCCGTGGTTCCCTCACACCAACGCTTAAACTCATCGGGGTTGTTTCGCCATTGAATGCGATCGTAAGCAGGTTTAAACGATTGTTTGACTACGTGTGGAAAGTTGTATAGAATCATCATATAAAACTCCCGCCAAATCAACTCATTGAGCCAGGTATCACTGTATTTTTGGGCAGCCTTTACTATTTTGCGAATACTTACGGTACCAAAACGCAAGTGCACACTGAGGCGGCTGGTACCTTGTACTGCCGGAAAGTCGCGGTTTTGCTGGTAGTCAATCACCAACTGTTTTTTGATAGTTTTGGGCGGAAAATTCTTGTTTACATCCACAAACCCTGTTTTTTCTAAGGGCATCAGAGGTAATTGCGGGCTTAACTTAAGCAGATTTTGGGCGTATGATGCTATCAAACGTTCTTGTAGGTGGGCATCGGTCAGGTGGTGCTTCCATTTTTTGCTGTAAGGTGTAAACACTGTATAGGGTTTGTCGGCATTGGTCAGTACTTCTTGCTTTTCAAAAATCACCTGATCTTTGAAACTACGCCAGGCAATGCCCACATTTGAAAGTGTTTGCTGTACTTTTTCATCGCGTTGCCGAGCATAGGGTTCATAGTCATGGTTGGTATAAACCGATTTTACCCGATAGGTTTTGCCGTTGAGGGTTATACCGACTTGCGCCA
Organism: uncultured Microscilla sp.; assembly: GCF_947493425.1. Classification (GTDB taxonomy): domain Bacteria; phylum Bacteroidota; class Bacteroidia; order Cytophagales; family Microscillaceae; genus Microscilla. Next base: position 17,134 of record NZ_CANLRP010000054.1, read on the forward strand.
ATTGCTCAAATACTTGTTCGGGATAGTCGTAGTACACCTTTAGGCTGCTTTGGTGATCATCGACAAGCGATTGTTGTATTTGCTGCAATGCATCATAAATGTAAGCAACCCGAAGGTCTTTTTTATCTTCGAGATCATCTAAAATGTGGCGATCAAAAATGAAAATGGGCAGTACATTTTGTTCGTTTTTCAATGCTTCATATAAACCCGTATTGTCGTGCAACCTTAAGTCGCGGCGAAACCAAAAAACAGTGATTGAATTCATGCAGAAGAAATTCTTTAGGAATGTGTCAAATTGATATTGATTTACACAAAACCTCTCCACCACTAAATTGTTTTCATAAATCAGTGATTGGTACCTTTTTTAGTAAAATGGAAAAAATAAAGTAATCCAAAAGAAGGCAGTATCTGTTTGTTGGACGATGAAAAAAATCTTTGCGTAGCCTTAGCTACGGAACTATTTTTTGAAGAAGTACAACGGTCAGAGACGAAATTCAGTGGATTAGGCTATTTTTGTAGTTTTACTTAGAAGAATCATCTGTTTTTTTGGGCGGCATAAGCGGCGAGTTGTTTTTAATTTTTTTCGCCTTTTTTGTGTGTTTTTTCTTCTCTTTCCCAGGCTTTTTTCCGGGCTTTTTCTTCTTGCCAAACCTCAACAAGTCCCTCAGGCTCGAAAAACTTTCGGTATACAACATGCTAAAACCTGCCGTGGTGTTCGAGGCATTGCTCAGGTTGATATTACCCAAAGGGCTTTGGTTATTCTTATTGTACATTTTTGCTCTAAAGCGTCCGTCATCACTTAGCATATATTCTATAGTCCATTCTCCTACCACGCTTGCCACATCGGTTTGGTTTTGAGTATTGGTAAACCCACCTGCCCTGCTAATGCGCAACCTGCCATCAAGCAAACTATAAGACACATTGAGTTGGGCAGCATCCAGGGCACTGGGGTCCAGGTCAAGCGTTAGCTCCAGGTTTTTGTCTACCTGAGAAACCCAGTTACTCAATTGGTTTGACAACAGCTCGGTAAGGCTACTGCCAGTGGCGGCTCCCAATCCAGTAAACCCAGTAACTCTGGGCGCAAGCCTTTGCAGCACCAATACACTAAATACCTGACGATTGAGTTGCTGTTCGTCGAGCCTAATGATAGACCTTAAGTCTCTAATGGCATCTTGTAACACTACATTGGGGGTCTTTTGAGCCTCGCTTAAGTCAATGTCCAGCTTAATTTCAGGACTCATAAGTTTGCCTCTTAGGTTAAGCAATACATTGACCGGGTAACGCCTTCTGTATTCAGGGTTTTGTGGGTCGGTCACTTGGTCTAAATTAATAAGCGGCATCAACGACACCTGCCGCTGATAACCCGCACTTATGTTGATATTGCTATCGTATAAATCGCCATTAAATACTACCCGGCTTCCCGCATTAATGTTAAACCCTTTATTGATCAGGTTGAGTAAGGTAAAATTGTAAGTTCCCTTAGAAATGATGTAGTCGCCAAAAATACTAAAATCCCCCTCTTCGTCCATCTCCAGGTTTATTTTACCATTGCCAGTTGCCCTGATCAGATCGCCCGCCTGGGCATCAAAAATAATCTCAAACTGAGCGTTGTCGTTCAAGTCCAGGTTAAAGTCCATTTTAAAACCCGTAAGGTCTACCTTTTTTACCACAGAAGATAGTTTTTTCTGCAAAGTATCGCTGAAGTTTACAAATTCGATATAACTCTTCTTTGATACCTCTGTGTAGCCATCCAACGGCATATAAATCTTGGTGCCCTTATCGCTGGTAGCATTTACCTTGAGTTCTACCATGTTATCGATGTAACCCGTTACTCTTAAGTTGCCCGATGCGTAGGCTTCGCCATAAAATACCTCGTTTGGAACAGCAGGTTTGTTGATCACCTTTAGGTTACTAAACGTTCCCTCGATGGCCATCAGAAAATTACTAAAGTAGTCGTGGTAAATCCCTCCACCTACCTTTAACACACGTTGCTTTGACTCTGCCTGGTAGCTATCCCAGTTGTCGTACAATGTCAATCTTTTGACGCCAATTTCGTTGCGTTTAAAAAATATTCGGTCAGAAAAATAAAACTTAGACCCCAGGTAATTGATCTTAAATGTGCCGTTGACTACGTCTACGCTGCCCTCCAGCACTGGCTTATCGAGCGAACCCAAAAGCTTGAGGCGCCCATTGGCAGAGCCATCTAAATTGCTCAGGTAAGGCTTGGCAAAAGGCGATAAAATCTGTAAATTCATTCCCTGTAGCTTTGCCAATACATCAAAACGCCGATCTAATGGGGCAAACGGATCATAGGTGCCATATACGCTCAACATAGGCTGCATACTTCGTCGGTACACGTCAAAGTCAATGGCTGCTTTTTTGAGCGAGTCGTTCCAGTTGAGCTTATTTATCATCAAGTCGCCAATGAGCACACTGTCCAGCATCATATTATAAATATAAGCCTCACCCACCACCTGTGGCTTTTGATAGGCGTGGTGCACTTTGAACGAGCTTCTGACCAAACCACTGGCGTTTACTCCAAACAAGTGGGCAAATGCCCCTATTCTTATATTGTTAACATCGAGCCGCAACGTATCCTGATCGTTATAACCCATCTTGCCATCTAACAAAATAGTGGCTCGTTTCTCGCCTCTTTTGATCAACAAATGGTCTACCACTACCGATGAGTCCCTAATCGTAATCAGGTGAGAGTTAAGTACTGTCCAGCGATGGTTAAAAATGTCCATATAAGAATCTTTGAAAGCAATGTCGGTACGTTTGGAGGTGATTTTGATACCTCCGGCAAGCTTCAAAAAATTTCGAATAGAATCTTCCAGCTGAGGGGTTTGTGCTACATTGACCGAAAAGTTGATACTGTCGCGCTGCCAACGGGTAGTAATAAGTAAACTATCAGTAGTAAAGCCCCCAAAATTTTGCTTGTTTGATTTAATGTAAAACTCAACGTCTACACTGGCACTGTCTATTTTACGACGCGACGACAAGTCTAAACCAGTATCGAACAATTGATTGTCAAGGTAACTTATTTGAGGAATATCATTGGTACTGTGAATGGTGGCAATCATAGAAGCAGAGTCTTGCACCAGGTACCCTTCAAAGTTAACATCGGGCGAAACAGACGCATTTACGTCTAAAAAGTTCAACACAGGGTTGATGTTTTTGAAGGTAAAACTATAAGCCAGGTTAAATTTTGGGCTGGGTTTTTTCTTTTTTTCTTCGTAATAATCTTTGATTTCTTCAGGGTTGTTGCGCAGGCTCATCTGGTACTCGTGACGAAGCTCAGGAATATTGGCAGCAAGCTGAGAAAACAAAAAATCACCTTCAAAGTGTGCTTTCAAAAATTCTGAATTAAAATCGACAGCACGATGATAGGCTCCAGTGCGGTCTTTTTTCTCAAAAGAACTGAACAAAAACTCTTTTTCAGGAGCCATCGTCTTGTCTTTGTATTGGAAGTAGGCTTTCCTCAGTTCTACAGTACCTACCAGACTGTCCAGGCTTAAGCCATAAATATCCATCAATAGGTTGCCCTGAATACGGGCAGGATAGGGAGATAAACCAATTGCCTGAAAGTCAACGTTTTTTATGGTAGACTCAAGGTCAAATTTCCCTTGGGGCAAACGTTTGATCGTCGAGTCTTTGTAGGCAAAGTTAATCTCGCCCTTCATTTCTAAATTGAAGTTGGGATCAAGCGATAAAAAATATCCTTTGAACCGCTTTTTACCCAGTTCACCATTGATCTCTATGTTGCGGTAATCATAGCCATTCACCCCTATTTTTTCTATAGCAGCATTAAGCGAAAACACCGCGCTCTTGGTAGAAAATCCCACCCCGTTGATGGTGCCCTTTAGGTTTACACTTTGTAGTAAGCCAGGGCGATTGAGCAATTTGCCCAAATCGAGTTCCTGGGTAGCCACCTTGCCCTGATAAGCCGACAAAGCTTCGTTGGCGCGTAACTGAAACCGGGCATCGGTAATAATGGTTCCCAGGTCGGTGCGTACCTTGCCTGTGGCTACAAAGTCGTTCATGGTGCCCACAAAGGAGCCTTGATATTGCATATTGCCAAACTTCTGCAAAATAGTATCAGTGGAGGGACTGTTTACATAACGACTGATATCGCTTGCCAACAAATTAGAATTGTCAAAGTCAAGATTCATCTGGGTAGAGTCCAGATTGGGCAAACCACTAAAGGCAAACTTACCTGCAATAAAACTATTTTTACCAAAACGTAGCCTTACCTTGTCTCCTTTAAAATCATTGACCTTGCCCGCTACCTTGCCCCATACCTTGGTGGCATCGTGCCAACCCCTAAAGTACTCGTCAAACCTTGCCAGATCTTCGTTATGAATAATGGTTTCTTTAAAACGTCCGCTAAAATCTACCATCGTGTTGAAGTCGCCCATGTGACTCAAGCGTTCGAACCTAAAAATCACCTCATCACGCAAAATAGACTTGCCCACACTACAATACAGGTTTCGAAACTCCATGCCCCGGTCAAACACCCGGAAGAAAGTCTGCAGACGATGTACCGGAAATTCATTGCCCAGCTCTTTGCCCGTAAGTCGTTCTATTTGTAATTGGGTAGTATCTGCCACGTTCAAAAAACGGGAGGCTTTTAGATTGATGTTGTCAATGCTAAAGTGATTGTAGTCAAACAAACGATGGTCTATCAGGGCTTCGGTGCGGTTGTCATCGTAGCCAAAATAGTTGTTTTTGAGAATAATTTTTTTGATGATAAATTTTTGGGAAACCGTCTTGGTTTTTTTTGCTTTGGGCGACGAAAGTAATTGCCCCAATGTGTCGGTAAATGCTACAATATTGAGCTGTTCAGAGCCTGCATCTATAGCCAGGTTTACGCTTGCCTGATCTACCTCTACTCTATCAAGCACAATTTTATTGTTGGCAAATATAGTTCGATAGCTAAAATCAACCACTATGTGTTGGGCAAAAATCATTTGCTTTTTTTGCAAATCCCGGATACTGACCTGCCGAAGAGTGGCTTTAGAACCGAGCCAATCTATGTCTAAGTGCTCCAATTCCATCTCAAACCCGCTTTTGCTGGTCAGGTAGCGCATTATTTCTTGGGTAAGCACGGTTTGAGTAAATGAAAAATAAAGGGCAAAAACAGCCAACACAGTAAACCCCACAACACTTATCAAAAAAAACTTTATTATTCTAATCGTGATTTTTTTAATAACTTGCCGGGCATTACGCATTACTTTGCGCCACGGTTTTGGTGCGTTTGATGTAACACTATTTTCTGCCAAAGTTTTTTGCATCTATTTTTTTTAACACCCTAATAGCCTAGGATGAACCCTGATTTTTTAAACTCAAATATTAAGCCCAGTACTATACTTGCTATAGAATCGTCTTGCGACGAAACATCTGCCGCTGTAATAAAAGATGGCAAAGTATTATCTAATGTCATTGCCAACCAACAAGTACACGAAGCTTATGGTGGTGTAGTACCTGAACTTGCCTCGCGAGCACACCAAAAAAACATTGTGCCGGTGATCACCCAAGCCCTTGAGATGGCAAAAGTAAGCAAAAAGGATTTAAATGCCGTAGCTTTTACAAGAGGCCCTGGTTTATTGGGTGCATTGTTGGTAGGCACCTCGTTTGCCAAGTCGCTTGCCCTGGGGCTGAGCATCCCTTTGGTAGAGGTAAACCACATGCAAGCCCACGTACTGGCTCACTTTATCGATACGCCCAAACCCAAATTTCCGTTTCTTTGCCTTACTGTAAGTGGTGGGCACACCCAAATAGTGTTGGTAAGAAATTACCTGGAAATGGAGGTAATAGGTGAAACCTTGGACGACGCGGTTGGCGAAGCTTTTGACAAAACAGCCAAGCTGCTGGGTTTGTCTTATCCAGGTGGGCCTATCATCGACCGTTATGCTCAAGAGGGCAACCCCCTGGCTTTTCCTTTTCCTGAGGTAAATATGCCCAAACTCAACTACTCGTTTAGTGGTATAAAAACCAACATTCTGTATTTTTTGCGCGATAAAGTAAAAGAAGACGCACAGTTTATCGAAAAAAACATGGCCGATATTTGCGCCAGTATCCAATATACTTTGATTCGCATTTTGTTGCATAAGGTAAAAAAAGCTGCCAAAGAAACTGGCATTAAAGAAATAGCCATTGCCGGGGGGGTTTCGGCCAATGCCGGATTGCGCCAGGCGCTGACAGACCTGGCTGTCAAACAACAGTGGCAAGTGTACTTTCCTGCGTTTGAGTATTGTACCGATAATGCGGCTATGATTGCCATTGCGGGCTATTACAAATACCAACAAGGAGAGTTTACCAACCAAAAGGTAAGTGCTATGCCCCGAATGAAATTCTAATAAAAAGCCACATTTCCCCCTATCAATAGTGGTTTTTCAAGCATTTAGAAACATCCAACCAGTCAAACGTAATGTTTGACTGGTTTACTTACACATCAACTTTTTGTTTCAATTACTCTTACCTATTCATTGGTAGAATGACTACCTTTTACCAAGCTGTAACTTGTTGGCATAGAATAGTGTTTTTGTGTAATTCTATTTTACACCTTATTTTTGTAAGGTTTTGATTGTATGTTTGTTATATCTATCCAATAAATCCCACGCTCTTGAATGTATCATTTTTATTTAATCGGCTTTTTATGATACCCAACACTTTTTTTCTTATATCCATCAATAAAAAACTTGTTTTTTAGACAAACCTTACCTAAGATGGTTTTTTAGACAAATAGATGCAAGCCTTACCTGTGATTATCCAACTAATTCTAGGATTTTATCTATAAAGGTATAAAATTTGCCTCTGAGTATTATTGTACGATGTTTTTTTCTATGCCAAACACCCAACGTATAGGCTTACAGATGTTAAAATTTTGATAAATTATGGCGCAGTATATAGCATTTTCCCCAAAGGTAGAAGTGTCTACCAATCTCATTTCCTCCATCATAGCAGCAATTCCTCAGCAAGAGCAAAAAGTAAGAAATATTTTCGCCCGCAATGGCATCAAAAACATACAAACCAGTGATTGGTTTGCCCAGCAAAAGTTTTTAAACAGTTATAAAGAAGTAGCCCAAAACTTAGGCCCTCACCTCTTGTTTGAGATGGGCAAGGCAATGTTTGAGTCGTTGAGTTTTCCCGAAGAAATAAGAACCCTGGAAGCAGCACTCAACCACCTTGATATAGTATTACAGCAGAGTCATCGCGAAGGACAAAGTGGGTACTACCGCTTGTTGAGCTTTGACCGACGTAAGAAAGAGGCCAGGGTAGAATGCAAAAATCCTTATCCCTGTTACCTCGACCGGGGCATTCTTACCGGACTAAGCCGTGGTTTTAAACCGAGCGATGCTTCGCTGATCAATGTACAACTAGACAGCAACTTGCCACATCGTTTGATTGGTGCCGAGTCGAGCATTTACAGTATTTTGTGGGTATAATAGCACCGTATGCTTTCTGCCATTATTTGAAGAGATAAAAAACGTTGAGTATTGTCGAAATGCTCAACGTTTTTTTGTGCCCAAATAAAACTTGGACTTTCTCTGTGTCCTCTGCCAAAGACTAAAACTGCCTCAGTTAGCCTTGAGTTTATACCCTCAATCTCGACACTTATTTTGAACATGTTCCTAAGCACAAGAAAAAATGCAGCAACATAACTATTTTATATACATCATCACCAACGCCCAAAGACAAACCATTTACACAGGTATCACCAACGATTTGGAAAGGCGACTGGATGAACATTACCGCAACCGAGGAAAAAAAGGAAGTTTTGCAGGGGAGAACAGTTGCCATTATTTAGTATACTGGGAACGATTTCAATACGTAAACCACGCCATTGACCGCGAAAAGCAAATCAAGGGATGGAGACGCTCCAAGAAACTAGCCTTGATTGAATCATTAAACCCTCAATGGCTCTTCCTCAACGACGAAATAGTTGATGAGTAGAAGAACAAAACACTTGGGCTTTCTCTGTGTCCTCCCGACGAATGGAGGGAGCACCTAAACCACCAGAAGTAAGAAAAAAACTTGGACTTTTGCCAAAGTAGCTGTTTTATACAAAGAAGTAAACAGAAAACAGGTTCCTCCATTCGTCGGAACGACAAGAAAAATTTGGGCTTTCTCTGTGTCCTCCCGACGAATGGAGGGAGCACCTAAACCACCAGAAGTAAGAAAAAAGCTTGAGCTTTTAACCTGTATTCCTGACAAACTCAAACAACAAAGACAGGTTTACCTTTACTATAGCTTGCGACTTGTCGCACCGATATGCATCGGTATCCAAGGACTTGAAGCTTGCCCCTGTCGGGGTTATGGACTATTGTTACACAAAAGGTATTCGTAAAAGATATAAAAAGCTTCCTGCAAATACTGCTGTCAGGGCAAGTGTACACCTATCACTAAAATATCATCTACTTGATTTTGTTCGCCCATCCATTCTTGTAAATGGTTTTCAAGCACTTGTTTTTGCTCTTTCATGGGTAGTGGGTGTATTTCAAGCAGCAGATTTTTCAAGCGTCGGGACATAAATTTACGCCCCTTAGGGCCACCAAACTGGTCTTGATAACCGTCTGAATAGACATAAAAAGTAGTGGGTTTGGAGGTGTCTATCACGTGTTTGGCAAACGATTGTTCTTTGGCATGGGCATACCCTCCCACCGGAAACTTGTCGCCTTTAATCTCATGCAGTGTACCCTCCTGAATGTATACAAGCGGGTTTTTGGCTCCAGCAAACTCTATTTTTTTGCCCTCGTGGTCAATTACCACCAAGGCCAAGTCCATTCCGTCCCGGTTGTGGGTTTCTTGTTGTTTTAAGTCTTTTCTAATGTGCAGGTGTAACTCATCCAGGATCTTTTCGGGCGACAGTATGCCTTGCAAACGAATGATTTGGTTGAGGTAAGCATTGCCCACCATAGACATAAACGCTCCGGGCACTCCATGCCCGGTACAATCAACCGCCGCCAATACAGTTTTCGCAGGTTGGGCACCTATTTGGGCAAACCAGTAAAAATCACCACTTACAATGTCACGAGGTTTAAACAATACCATGGCATCGGGCAACTGGCTTGTTACCTCTGCCTTGGGGGGCAATACCGCCTGTTGGATACGTTTGGCATAGTTGATACTGGAAGTAATCTTATAATTTTTTTCGGTCAGCTCTTCAGTACGCTTGGCTACCTTATCCTCCAGGTCTTTGTTCAAATCGCGGTATTTGGCAACCAAGCGCTCTATGCCTACTGTCATTGTCTGAAAAGACGAAGTAAGGTCTCCTATTTCATTGTTTGCCTTGATGTTAAAATCTACCTTAAACTTGCCTTGTGCCACTTGTTTGGCTACTTCATTGAGTTGCAGTACCGGCTTAAGCACCGTACGGCGCACGACCATTGCCACTACCAACATGGCCACTATAACCAATACCAACGATATAAGCATAAAGTTGATAATGAGCCCTCCAGCCTGATTAGCGTCAGCAAGCAGTTCTTCATTTTTACTCCTAATGAGCGGTTGTATCTTTTTATCCAGTAAGTTGTCTATCTTGTTCAATGATTGATGAAACTGCTTCATGAGGTTATTCTGAATGCTCTCCAAACGCATAAGTTCGTTGCCCAGGTTTACCATCACAGCAAAGTTTTCATTCATTTTTGCCACCCAGTCTTTGTCAGGGCGACTGGTGTTGAGGTAGTTTTTTTCAAACTTCAGGTACTTTAATTTTTTGTTGGCAATTTTATGGGCGCTTACCGAATCTTTTACAATTACATAACTTTCTATAGCATTGAGCAGCTCATCGTTGAGACTATAAAAGTCAGAAATCACCTTAAGTTTGGTTAAAATATCAGAGGAAGGGTTGTCTATGTATTTCTTAAATAAATCATCAATTAGCTCATCCTGTACAGTGACCATAGTTTGTACCGAAAATAACTTGCCATGCTTTCGGGTAGAATTAATGACTGCCTTAGAGGTGAGTTTGTTAAAATGGGCATACTCTTTTATCAGGTCTTTACCAAAGGCTATTTCCTGCTTGCTCTTGGCATATTTTTCATATAGCTTGATATGTTTGTCAAAGTCCGCCTGGTATTTTCTGATGTTTTCGGGTTGTATGTAGTTGTGGTTGTCTACATAGTCGAGCAATGAGTTGGCTATGTTAGACGCAATGATTTCTATCTCAAGCACTGCCTTCTCAAAAGGTTCTTCCAGGTTTACTATCTGTTCTATGTCGCGCTGCATATTTTTAACCTGAGTAAAAATAAACACCCCAACAAAAGATGATAAAACAATGATGATGATAATAACCGTTGTAAATAGTTTTTTTAGACTCATAAAGCAGGTGCCTCATATTTGTGGTCAATTAATAACAAGCACGGTATGTCGGAAAAGCCAGTGAGTGGCTTGTATAGCAAGCCCTGCAAACAGGGTTGAGCAATTATGCAGGGCTTATGCCCTGACATAGCTTTAACGAAGCACTTATACAAAGGTGATTTTTTTGACTGAATAAGTAATCCGCTCGTTGTGAAAGCTATACTACCTATCAAGGAATTTGTCAGCTAAAAAAGCTGTCCATACATTGTGCCAGTCCCGTTTATAGCTTTACTCCCATCACCAATATATCGTCGCGTTGTTCGGTGCCCTCCATGTGTGTTTTCAAGGTATTGAGCAAAGTTTCGTACTGCTCATTCATTGGCAAACCACCTACACTTTGTAACAGTTCGTTGAATCTTTTCCGACCTATTTTTTTACGCTTCAAGTCGTTTTGATCTATATAACCATCACTGGTCAGGTACAGGTTATCGCCCTGAAACAAGGTAAACTCATGATTGGTAAATGTACGGTCAGCAGTTTTTACCCCTCCTACATGTATCCGGTCTCCTTTGATCTCTTCCAGCTCACGGGTAGCATCACGCAAGAAGTATAACGGACGACGAGCCCCGGCATACGTAATATTTACCTGAGTGTGTTCACCATACTCAAGCACACACAAACAAACATCCATTCCTGTATCACTCTTATAGTCCTGGTGACGCAAAACATTCAATACTTCTTCGTTGAGCCTTCCTAAAATCTCTGCCGGATCAAATACCTGTTCCATTTTTACTACCCTATCCAGCAAAGTACTTCCAATCAAGCTCATAAACGCTCCGGGTACCCCGTGCCCAGTACAGTCTACCGCCGCCAAAAAAGTTTTGTTGTGCTCTTGTTCTTTGTGCAGCCAATAAAAGTCACCCGATACTATGTCTTTGGGGCTATATAACAAGAAGTGGCTATCCACCAACTTTGCCAATTCCTTTTCGTAAGGCAATATGGCGTTTTGAATGGTAAAAGCAGCTTCCAGACTTTTGTTCAACTGGATGGTTTTTTCCTCAAGGCTCTTTTTGGCGTACTCCAGCTCAGTAGCTTGGTCTTTGAGGGTAAGGTTCGCCGACTCTACCGCATCACGCTGCGCCATGATCTCTTCTTGTTGCTGAAACAACTCTTCGTTTTGGGCGGTAATTTCGGAGGTACGTTCTTGCACTTTTTGCTCCAGCACCTGATTTTGTTCAGTAATAATTCGTTCGTTTTCTTTGGCAGTAGCCAATGCTTCTGCCTGGGCTTCTATAGTCTCCTTTCGGTAGATGTTGATGCGGTCGGCAAGTGCCAACGATAAGAAAATCACTTCGATGACTGCCCCCACCTGGTTGGCATTGTCTACCAAAAAATGATTGGGCAAAAATCCGTAAGGTTTCAATACTACCATAAATAACCCAATCAACACTATAGTCCAAGCCATAATGTAGTATTTAGCGGCACGGTTGCCCCTGCGCCATACCAAAATACCCGTAAGTAACATCAATACAGAGGAAGTCATGACCGATAAGGTAGACGTGATAATGCTTATTTGATAGTCGGTGGTAAAGGTCACAATGATCATAAAAAACAAAACCACGCTAAAGCCAATTAACACCACATTCCAGCGGGGGACATATTTATAAGTTTGCAAAAAGCGAATGGCAAATAATACCGCACAATACGACCCAAAGGTGATGCTAAAAGGCAGAGCAACATTTGCCCACCAGGGATAATCACCCCACAAAAATTGAAAGCTATGTCCGTTGAGGGTAGATTGCCCCAATAGGTATGACAGTATATAAAGACAGTAAAACAGGTAACTGTAGCTACGAATGGCTAAAAATATAAACAAGTTATACATGAGCATGATCGCCATGACACCATACAACACTCCAAAAACGATTTCAGAAACCATGTTGGCTTCGTTAAACCTATGGTTGCTTTGCATTACCAAAGGCAATTGTAATGATCCCTGGGTATATACTTTGAGGTAATAAGTATGAACCTGACTGTCTGTCAAATGAAAAGGAATGACTACCTGAGGATGAAAAACCAGCCTGTTGGCAAAGGGTACATGGTCGCCCCATATCCTTTTTTGCCATTTACCGCTTTTGTCTTGGTAATGAAACTCTATATAATCTATTGGAGCATAGGCTACCTTCAAAAACCATTGGTTAACGCTTTCGAGGGTTTGCTCCTGGGGTTGGGTTTGGTTTTGTAATTTTAGCTTTACCCAAAAATGCGAGTGGGAAAAACCAAAATTAGGGTATTTGTCTTTAGAGGGTTTAAAGCGTTGCTGATTTTTAGGCTTCAACACCTGCAACAAGCTCAACCGTTGAGTAGAATCTTCCAGAATGGCTACTTTATCGCCTAAGATAATCTCTGATTGTTTTGTGGTAAGTTTTACTACTTTTTGGGCTTGAGCCCTTTGTAGTGTTCCTACCAGACAAATAAATATAATGATGATACTTCTGATAAACATATCCCACGTACGTCTGCTACCCCTAAATAATTTAAATTGAAAGTTGTGATTACACTCACACAATGTGCCAGTGCACCAATACAACTTCTTGCTTTATTTCAAATCTGATACCAAAGCTTCGCCTACTATCAGGTAATCCTTACCCCCATCAATAATATGTCATCTCTTTGCTCACTGCTACCCTGGTGTTTGTCCAACGTCTGAGTCAGTAGTTGCTGCTGCTTGGGCATTGCCCAATGCGCATTTTCCAAGAGTACTTTTACCAACTGTTCTGAGCCAAACTTTTTACGATCGTCGCTGTTCTGATCTACAAAACCATCGGATGATATATAAATGGCATCACCGCTATTGAGTACCAGCTCATGGTCAAAAAATTGTGCCCCTATATTTCGTTTACCTCCCAAATACCTTCGGCTACCTTTGTAGGTTTCTATGGTTTTTTCGGTAATCGACAAAGCCTGGTGTACCACATACAAGGGGCGCCTTGCTCCTGAAAACACTACTTTGGTTTCTTTGTCGTTGAGCTTCTCAAACGAACATATCCCCATTTCCATTCCTTCGTCGTTATTATTGCTGTTTTGCTGTAAAGCCAAAAAAATCTCAAGGTTCATCCGTTTTAAAATTTCAGATGGGGTTGTCACCCGCTCTATTTTCACAATTCTATCGAGCAGAGTATTGCCAATCATACTCATAAAAGCACCTGGCACTCCATGTCCGGTAGAGTCTACCACCGCCACTAAAGTTTTGGCTCTTTGGGGACTTTCGGTGGTTGTCTGAAACCGGGTACCTACCGATGACAACCAGTAAAAATCGCCTGAAACAATATTACGGGGACGAAATATAATAAAATAATCGAACAACAAATCGCGTAGCAACGCTTCTTGGGGCAAAATGGCTTGCTGAATGGTTTCGGCAGACCGAATACTGTTAAAAATGTGCAAGTGTTGGGCTTTGAGCTGATCGTTTTTTTCTTCAATGGCTTGGTGTTGCCTTTTGAGCTCTTTGTTTTGCAAAATAATATCTACCCGGTTTTTTGCCATCAGTTGGGTGCGTTCCTGATTAAATTTGTTGTTACGATACAATAAAAACCCTATCACCAGCACAAAAACCAAAATAAACAAAATAAAAATACCAATCACGTTTCTTCTGGCTTTAAAACGTTCATTGGTTGCCCGGTACTCTTTCAATGACTTGTTTTCTACCTCGTACTTCTCCAGTAAATGCAATAAATCCTGGCTTGCCAACTCGTTTTTCTTTTGGTCGTTCAAAATACTGTCCTGGTATGCCCTCGACTTCTCCAGGTAATGCAAAGCCTTGCTTGTGTTGCCCTTTCTCTTATGAATCTTATATAACAAATCACTAATTTCTTTGGCTTTGGGCTTGCTGCCTGAGTTGATTGCCAACAAATAGCCTTTGGTGGCATAAATCAACGCATTACTCAATTGGTTTTCTACCAGATAAACCCCTGCAATATCGGCACAGGCATATTGTTCATAGTCTTGATAATAGTGGTTTTTGTACCACTCATGCACCTCCAGTAAAAGCTGTAATGCTTTTTTGCGCTTGCCCAATTGAAAATAAGCACCTGCCCGGTTTGCCCTGGCTATGATTATCCTTAGGGTGTCGTGGGTAGCCAATGAATACTTGAGAGACTCGTCAATAAACTGAATGGCACGATTGGGCTTTTTGCTTTGAACAAAAGCATAGCTCAAATTAAGGTAAGCAGAGCCTATAGTGGCGGTATCTTTGATCTCAAGGCCTATTTTGAGTTGTTGTCTATAATACTCTACTGCCTTTTGGTGTGCTTGCCAACCATTGTATACATGCCCAATGGCACGCAGTACCTGGGCTTTTTTGAGGGCAACATCTACCTGTTCATAAATTTTGAGGGCAACAAATAAATAATCAAGTGCCTGAGAATAACTGCCTTGCGAAATGAGGTGGTGCCCCAGGTTATAAGAGGCATAGGCTTGCCCCAGTGGGTACTTTATCTTTTGTGATAGTTGCAGGGCTTCTTTGGCAAGAGTGATGGCCTCATTCAGTTCTTTTCGGCTATTCAAGTCGGACAATTCGTTGAGCAGGTCTACCCTTTGCTTGCCTTCTGACACAGCCAATACTTGCTGTAGGCTATCTATATAGTTTGATGATGGTTGTGCCCATAATGAGGTAAACAATGTTGTGATCAAACAAAGCCCAATGAACAATATTGGTACAGGCTTTTCCAGGTTCTTTTTATTCATTCTTTCTGTATAATCATCCCAAAATCCCCTCATATTAAACAATACCTTTTGATAACAGACCTCAAAAAAAACAGGTGCCTTACAAAATATTTTATGTAAGTAGTTTGTTTTATGTCTTTAACTGACCTTTCGCAGGTCAAAAACTTGTTTCATGTGAAAAAATACCACTCAGCAAAATACGCTTATAAAAAGCAATGACTCGAGTATCTGTGAGCCATTACTTCCCCGAATCAAGTTCGGGATCATGGATTTTCTACAGGTAAAAAAGTAATCAAAAACCCCGCAGCTGTAGTTTGTTTCGCCTAAATCTGTTGCACTACGCCGAAACAGCTCAAACTCGCTTCGCTCAAACAGTGATCTGTTTTTACGGCTTCGTTTCACAGATTCTTAACGGCAACAAACTAAGGCTGAGTCCAGCTGACGCGCTCATAAACCAACATTGTAATTCTTTTCAATTAAACAAAAAAAATCACTGCGAAAGGTCAGTCTTTAAGTAAAACCTCAAAAATACATTGTTCCAAGAGAGGGTAGTCCCTGTTTGTTGTGTGAGCGAAAAAACCGCAAGGCTTACACACTTTAATATAAGTAAATCCTGATAGGATAGAGCTTTTTTCACAAATATGGCTATTTTATCACACAATTAACAAAAAACACCTGTACAAAAAAGGATTACCTTGTATTCGTTTCATTTTATACTCGAAAAGCTAAAATATGAACTTTAACTACTTTAGGCGTTACTACTTTTATTTTTTATGCAGTTTTGCCCTGTTTTTATCTACTCACTACCAATGCATAGCTCAAACACATATGATAGTTCCCCCTGGCCCAGCCCCTAATACGTGCAAAATTATAGGTAAAATTATCAAAATAGCCCCAGTACCTCAAGTAAAAACACCACAAACTCCTTGCGAAAAGCAAGCTTGTCAGGCAGAAGTAAAAGTGGTAAAAATATTGGGCTGTGGCGCTGGTTTTCCTCAGTTTCAAGGGCTTAAGCCCACCATCACGGTGAAGTTTGTTTTCACCCTTGGGGCTACCCAGGCTTTATTCCCTCAGTTGAACAAAGCAATGCCAGGGTTAAAGGTGGGTGATGTGTTTGAGGCAAGCGTAGAAGGCATGGATGCTGCCACAGGCAGTAATAACCAATATAAGATTTATACTTATACCAAACAATAGTGTTCAGCAATGCACCGGGCAGAAAAAGGGGAGCAGAAAGAATTTAGGTAAATCAGTTAACTTAAATAGGATTGTGTGGTGTTTTGGATAGCTGATGGGCTTAGCTACTTTATTTTTAAGAATAATATTCTTATATTTGAAATGAAAACAGGCTCTTACAACTACTTACAATGAGCGAACTAACCGTAATCCTCTCTTTGTAATAAAAATGCAGTGCAAGAAGCCTGTAAACAAAAATGACACCAAATTAACGGTGTCATTTTTACTTCAAAAATAGTACCATCCCTTCGTTTTTGGACTCATTATTAAGCCTTTTAATTTTCTTTTTTTATGCGTATTTCAGAGGAAACCATCGAGCAAATTCGCGATGTAGTTGATATTGTGGATGTTGTGGGCGATTTTGTCTCACTCAAAAAAAAGGGAGGCAACTGGTGGGCACACTCTCCTTTTACCAATGAGAAAACGCCTTCGTTTTCGGTGTCTCCGGCAAAGGGCATTTTTAAGTGCTTTAGCTCAGGCAAAGGGGGCGATGCTATCACGTTTGTGATGGAGGTAGAAAAGCTGAGTTATCCGGAGGCGTTACGTTACCTTGCCCAAAAGTATAACATTGAACTTGACGAGGATGAGCCACCTACTCCAGAGGAGGTAGCCCGGCAAAACGAACGCGAAAGTTTGTTGATTGCCCTAGAGTACGCCAGCAAGCATTACGAAAAAAACCTCCACGAAACTCCTGAGGGTCAAGCCATTGGTTTGGCTTATTTCAAAGAAAGAGGCTTTAGTACCAAAACGATTGAAACTTTTGAGCTGGGCTATAGCCTGGATAGTTGGGAGGCTTTTACTAAACAAGCTCAAGCCGACCAATACAGCCTGCCTATTTTGGTAAAGGCGGGGCTTACCATAGACAAGAACGGGCGCTACTTTGACCGCTTCCGCGATCGGGTCATTTTTCCTATTCACAATTTGGCTGGTAAGGTGATTGCTTTTGGCGCGCGTATTCTCAAAAATGATAAAAAACAAGCCAAGTATCTCAACTCTCCCGAATCGCCGGTTTACCACAAGAGCAAAGTATTGTACGGGTTATATCAGGCAAAAAAATCGTTGCGTGACGATGATTGCTATTTGGTAGAGGGGTATACCGATGTAATATCGCTGCACCAGGCAGGCATAGAAAATGTGGTGGCAAGTTCGGGTACTTCGCTCACTTCTGACCAAATAAGGCTTATCCGTAGGTTTACCCCCAACATTACGGTATTGTACGATGGTGATGCAGCGGGTATCAAGGCGGCCATTCGTGGAATTGACCTGGTACTGGAAGAAGGAATGAATGTAAAAGTGGTGCTTTTTCCGGATGGTGACGATCCCGACAGTTACGTAAAAAAAGTGGGGGGTACGGCTTTTAAAGATTTTATCAATCAAAACTCTCAAGACTTTATCACTTTTAAGGCACGCCTGTACATGGAAGAAACCAAACAGGCGGCAAGCGGTGACCAGCCTTT
The DNA here is from genome assembly GCF_947493425.1 of uncultured Microscilla sp. Taxonomy (GTDB): domain Bacteria; phylum Bacteroidota; class Bacteroidia; order Cytophagales; family Microscillaceae; genus Microscilla. Next base: position 34,851 of record NZ_CANLRP010000054.1, read on the forward strand.
CAAACGGGCCGAGATGATAAGGGAAGTGGTAGAGAGCATCACCAAGATTCCCGATGCCATCAAACGGTCGGTTTTTTACCGCGAATGCAGTGCTTTGCTGGAGGTAGACGAGGCGGTGTTGATTGATGAAGGTAATAAAATACTGAAGCAAGACGCCAAAAAGAAGCAAGACCGTCAGTTTAGAGAACAAAAAAAACAGGAAAGGGAGCAAAAAAGACAACAACAATTGCCTCCCCAAAACTTTGATTCTGGCCTTCCTCCCCCTGCCGATTTCCCATTTGACCTGCCTCCCCCACCCGATGGCGAATTTTATATCCAGGATGAGGGGCTTATTCAGGTTGATCCAGAGATGACTCCACCACCCCTTATTGGGGAAGGTGATGACACAGCTGTAGCCACAGAACCTGTTACGCCTCAAGACCCTTTTAAAAGCCCGATTGCTTTTCAGGAAAAGGAGCATATCAGAATATTGCTCAATTATGCCAACCACGACCTGAAAGAGGATGGCAAGTTGTGCGAGTTTTTACTGGACGAAATAAGTGAGGTGAAGTTTGAAACGCCTATTTATGCCAAAATGCTGGATATTTTTCGCGAACAACTCAAAGAAGATACCATCATTACAGCTGATTATTTTATCCAACAACACGAAAATAAGGACATGAAGCGGGTGGCGGTTGATTTGATTTCGGAAAGGTTTGAGATTAGTGAGAATTGGGTAGAACGTCACGGTATTTTTGTGCCCAAAGATGAGGAAATATTGGATAGTATGGTGCTCAAGGCAATTTTGCGGCTTAAACTACGTCATGTGCGCAAAATGCTGACCGAAAACAGCCTGAAAATGAATGACGCCCAAACTATAGAAGCTCAAGAGGCAGTGATGATGCTGCACATGGAGCTTAAAAGCCTGGAAAAAGAGATTGCCGAAAGGTTGGGGAATGTGATTTTGAAGTAAGTAATGCAGTCAAAATAACTTCCCCATTTTAACTGTATATTTTAGTCACTATACATCGTTGAAAAATAGCCGAATAGCGCTGCTATTAGCTGGCCATCCCTCAAGCTCGCTCAATATCCACTAGCATAGACAATTGAAATTTAATATTTGCATCAAGTATTTTAAAAGCCTACTTGCCTATACCTGCCAGGTTTCGAAAAACCTGGCAGGTATAAAATGCTATTTTATTAAAAATCTACTGACTGCACTACTGGATATTGCCGTGCCTTGTCTAGCGAAAAAATATTTACTTAAATTTGCTGACATTATTTCGGCAACATTACTAAACAATCTCACTTTTGATAAGTTGCACTACGGCAAGCGAAAAATAACGACTATAATCATTCAGCAAAACTTCATGCACATTTTGTTTTAATGTAAATTAAAACGTTATATTTATATAAAATAAGCATAAGCAATCATTGGTTAAGCCGTCAAGCAAAATTTGGTTGAAAGGCTTATATTTTATGTGGCTTGTCATAAACATTCATTAACTCCTAATTTTATGCATAAGAAAACCCAAGACCAGGATCATCAAAACACGGATGTTGTTCAACAAAAACAACAGAAGCAAGGCAAAGAAACTATCCAAAGCAAACAGGGTAGTAAGCCAACTATTCAGGCGAAACAACGCCCGATTAACTCAAAACAAGAGCCTGTTAGCACACAACAACAACCAATACAGCGAAAGCCAAAGTCAAGAGATATAGCCACTACCATGGGCTCACAATATGGTGTAGATACTTCTTCTTTGAAGATCAATCATAACTCGCCGTTTCCTAAAACAGTAAATGCCGAAGCGACCATTCAGGGCAATAAAATTGATTTTGCTCCAGGAAAAGACACCGAACACAATATCAAACACGAGATAGGTCATTTTATTACCAACGAAAAACGTGGAACTCCGCCCAAAGCCGATGCTTCTGTAAACGGACAACCCATCAATACTACTGACGAAAAGGCGGCGGATAAGATTGCGGATACACCTTTGCAACGCAAAACTGACACAAGTTTTAGCAACCCAAACAGTCAAAGTAGTACCTCTTCGATATCAACAGCTCCTATTCAACGCCTCAAAGATAATGATGATGAGATAACCATCAGCGACTTAAGTTATGGGCAAGCCCATACTTACCTTACCATGGTACGCGAAAAAGCAGTCAATGGCGAAGCACACCCCAACCTTACGGTAAGCGATACCGACCTTGCCCAGTTGCAGGCCAGGGTAGATACTACGGGAGCAGATGTTACCACGCTACGCTGTGTAGAAGGCGAGTTTGTACAAGCTACTGCCGAGCAGGAAGTTGACTTTGTAGGCATGAGTAGTTGTATGGCAATTACCTGTATTATGCAGGATGGTTCAAAAATAGCAGCTCATGACGCCCTCAATAACCGGGTACCTGGGGGTGGAGCGGTGGCAAAACTGGCGGCATTGGTAGAACAACACGAGAGTACAGTAAACAATGTAAAGGCGGTAGGCATTGGTTCTTGTTGGGGGCCTAATATGGAAACAAGCCAGCAGTTGATAGATTCTATAGTAATGCCAGAACCCTTTGATGGCGATGTGGAGGTATATAAACAACAAAAACTCAGAGCAGCAAGCATTGAAAATAATACGGATGATTTTATCCAATACCTAAAAGATTCGCTGGGTAATAAACCTACTACTTTTAAAGACATAGGAGAAGGAGGACCCAAAATACTGGCAAACGGCGATTTGTATTTGTATAACAAAGAAGAATATTATAAAGAATTAATTAGCAGGAAGGCTTACGAGTTATTTGAAAAAACCTGGACACCAGTAGACTTAGCGGATGTAAAAGAAGCCGTTAGAACTGCATTTGCAGGTGAGGGAGTGTATGATGATAATTACTTTAATCAAATATACTCTCAAGCACCAGGTATTAAAGATATGGTAAACCTTGGCTAAAACATAAAAAGTACTCCATTATTCATATCAAAATAAAACAAAAAAACCTCAAGCCAGTATTGCCTGACTTGAGGTTTTTTAATATTTCAATCACTCACTACTGCCCAATCAAAGGTACCTCGTTTACAGTGCCGTTATAGTCTCCTTTGCTTTGGCTATGTAGATTAGACACTGTATGAAACTTGTTTTGGTCGGTGCGGGGCTGAATAGAGATGGCACTAGACTTTAGTTGCAATGTGTCTTGGTTAAACACCACCATAGTCAGCTTGTTTTGCCCGCTGGTTGCGTCTGAATGGTAGTTAAAATCTTGAGTAAGCTTTTCTACATAACAAGTAAGTGAGTCTTGCGAAGTAAAGTGAAGCTTGAAAACGTGGGTATTACCGCTTATGGGTTGAATGTAGGCGGTGGCTACTTGGTATTTCACCAACGGCCCGTCGTTTTGTTTGGTAATTTCTCCATTGGCTTGGTTGGCTTCTGCCAAATCAGAGGTACTAATCGCCCAATTGGTGGCCACAGGGGTAGTCGTTTCTTTTTTCTTGCAGCTTATGAGGCATAGCATTGCCCACAAAACAACTGGCAGCATTGATAGTTTTTTCATTGTAGTAGTGGTTTTTTGTTCTGATCGTTCAACTGATTTATTGGGCAATGGGTTGCACTTTATGTAAATACTTTTGGAAGTAGCCTCATGTTTTTACCTTGCGGAATTTGGACGAGGATTTCCTGGTTTAAGCCTCAAGAAAATAAACAGTTGAGCAATGATTACTATGAACGACCCAAGTGATACTGCCCAAATAATATTATACATGAGGAGAGGATTACCCCCTACAAACACAAAGTATGGGATGGTATTGAACAAAAAGAGCCAACCGGGTATAAATGTGACTCTATGATAGCGAAACTTTGCCCTCAACAACCAATACATACAAGTAGAAGATAGTACGAGCAAGGGTAAGAACACCAACACAAACGTAAGGGTAAACCCAAACGAAATTAAATATTCCTGAATATAACGTTTTGCAGTGCTGTCAAACGCCTTAAATAAAGCTGCTAGTGAGTAACGATGGTTGCGTTAGCTGGACTCAGCCTTATTTTGTTGGCGTTAAGAAATTTGTGGAGTGAAGCCGTAAAAACAGATCACTGACCGAGGTACGAGGGAATGTTTGAGCTGTTTCGGCGAAATGAAACAAATTTTAGCAACAACAAAATACAGCTGCGGGGTTTTTGGTTACTTTTTGACCTGAAGCAAAAAGTAACGGCTTTCAGATAACCGAATCATTGGTTTTATTTAATTTGCCCGCAGAGTAATTTTATGAGCACTGCAATCTGTTATAATCAGAAATATTCAAGGTCTGTCCTGCCTTTCTCGCTTACTGATATCAAGGGGCTTATACATGCCAATGCTGCCAAAAAACTTAAGAGTACAAATAGCCAGTTATGAAATATTCTACGCCGAAGAGTTTTCATTTTCTACACAATGCCTAAAACCCAATCTTTCTCTTTTTATTGGCATCGCCATAGCCTCGTTCTTCGTGGCTAAATATTTCGGCAAGGGTCATTTCTTTTGCCTTGGCATCTGCCCCCAAGTTGCCCATCAACACCGCTGCTTTTTCACCTTTCAAAGGTTTAAAATCATAATAAGCAATCATTCGCCCTTTGCGTAATAACGCTTTGTCTATTTTCTCAATGCTAGTGTTAAAGGTACAGATAATTTTGATGTTAAGGTAATCGCTAAAAAGTCCATCGGTGAGTTGTAAAATAGTAGAGACGACCGAATTGGCGTTGGATTGTTCACGGGTAATAATTACTTTTTCGGCGTCTTCGATGATAAGCACTGCGTTTTTGTGGTTGAGCAAAAACGACACAAAGTCGGGACGAAGCAATTCATTGACAAACTCGTTTTGGATAAAAATAAACGCTTGTCCTGGGTGCTTAGAGATCAAGCCTTTGATGTAGGAGGTTTTGCCTGTGCCAGGGTCACCATGGAGCAATATCAACCCAGCTCGATCAGTGGTCAAAGATTCCATAATGGTTTCGTGTACTTCTTGAAAATCGTCGTTGTAAAGTTCGCCAATGTTGAGGTCAAAATCTTTGGTTTTTACATCTTCGGTAAAGAAAGAATTGCCATCTTTTGACAACACCTTAAACACAGGTCCTCGCTCTTCGCCAAATTCGGTTCTAATGGCGTGATTGGTAGCAGTGATCCACTCTTCTACGTGGCGGTTGGCAGCCTCATACAAAAAATCTACTGCCAGACGGTCACCGTCTAAGTCAACCGATACCAGCAGTTTTTCTTGCTTGCTTTTGAACAAGTGTTGATAAATAAAATCTTTAGAGAAGTCGGCATTTTTGGCGTCTTCGGTATTCCAGTTTTTAAAAATCACCTCAAGGTTAAATTTTTCGGTATCAATCAACCGAAGTACCTGTTCCATGTGTTCTTTGGTTTCTTTCATGGGTAACCTTAACGCAAGTACCGAAGGCAACGTATCGAAACACACTGTAAAGTAAGCGTGTTTGTTAAAATCTTTGTACGAATCGTAGGCGTCTATTAATGTGGGCATTTTTTCAATTAATTTTTTTGTCAAATACATAAGCCCAGTTCATGGCAAAATGAATTGGGCTTACTTTTTAATGATTATAATAATTTTAACTCGCTTTTGCTTCTGGCTTATCGTTCACTTGAATTTTGTATTTTCTAGTCAAAGTTTGCATCATATTTTGCATAACATTCACAAGTTCATTGATCATCTCTGGCGGCAAGTTATGAGCAATTTCAGGAGTCAATTTAAAAGATACTGAAGGAACTGGCGGCTCGATGTCTAAGAGTTGAACATCAAGTACCCTTTCTAAGTCAATCAAGGTATCTACCGTAAAATTGTGGGTTCCGCTCAACCAACGCGTAACCATCGAGGCGTTAGACTGTCCCATTGCTTTCATTAAGTCTTTTTTCTTCCAACCTTTGGCTTTTAGCCCCTCATCTAGCTTGGCAGCCAACTGCATTTTTCTTGTAATCTTTGTTTCTTCTTCAGGAGAGACTGAATCTAATAAATCATCAATCAACTCACTTTTATGTACTTTAGCTTGTTTCTTCATCATCTTCAAAGTTTAAGTCTCCGTAGAAATCAAAACCATCATTTATGTACTCTATATCTTAATCCTTTCTGTGATTTGTTTTGATAACCAACGTAAAAAATAATTTTCTTTTTTCAACTTTTCATCTTCTTGTAGTGCTTGCACATTTTTAGGTCCTCCACCGCCTAATATCACAATTTGTGAAGCATATCTGATACAATATAAGCGCAGTTTTTTATCAGGGTTATCATACAATGCACACACTCCATCACCAGGACTTCCTTCTTTGGTCTTAAAAAGGTTTTCTCTTGCTCCTCCCCTGCTACTACCAATGTATTTTAAACGAGCGAGTATATCTTTAATTTCACTTAAGTATATAGTCTTATTTTCTTCAATAAACTTTTCAAATAATGTTTTTCCTTCATCCTCAATCAGAACAGTGTATATAGATGCTTCTTCACCACTCAATTTATCAAGTTTAACCAGTTAATATTTCATTTTACCTATTTTTTAACTTCTGCAAAAATACACTTATAAGTATATTTTATCAAATATTATCCAACTTAATCATGTTGCCACTCAGTACCTTAAACTCACCTCCTTGCCGTCATAATCTACTGTAATAGTGCGGTTGGCAAAGGTGGGATTTTGGATAAACAAATGCCCCAAGGGAGCAATAATGAGGCGCTCTATTTCACGCTGTAGGGGGCGGGCACCGTATTTGGGATCAAAGCCCTCTTCGCCAATGTGTTCTATCAGATTTTTGGTAAACTGTAGGTTGATATTACGCTGCTTGAGTCCATCACGTTTTTGAATCTCGTCCAACTCTTTGCGGGTAATCGACAAAATGGTTTCTTTCTCTAGTGGGTTGAACACCAAAATGGCATCTACCCTATTATAAAACTCCGGACGGAAAAACGCCTTTACATTCGACTCAAAATCGTGCCCTTGGTAGCTTCTAAAACCTAGAGAACTACGGGTAGTGGCGCCCAGGTTAGAGGTCATAATAATAATGGTGTTGCGGAAGTCAGTCAGACGCCCAGCGGCATCGAGCAAAATGCCCTCGTCGAGCACCGTAAGTAAGGCATCAAATATCAATGGGTTGGCTTTTTCTATCTCATCGAGCAACAACACCGAAAAGGGTTTTTGCCTCACGTGTTGAATGAGCTTGCCTTGAGAACCAATTAAACGGTAGATTTGCGAAGGGTGCTGAAACTCACTCATATCTAGCCTAATGAGTGGTTCATAGGCTTGTCCTTTGCCAAAAAAGTAAGACGAAATGGCTTTTACTGTAGCGGTTTTTCCTACCCCAGTAGGTCCCGCAAAAATCATCGTTGCCACGGGTTTGTTGGGGTCGTTGAGCCCGGCTTTAAACACCTTGATAATGTCACTCACCTTGTCTACCACGTGGTCTTGCCCTTTTATTTTCTCCTTAAAAAAATCTTTCAACTCTACCTCGTTCAAGAACAAGTCGTCGCGCAACAGAAAATCGGGGATACCGCTTTGGCGAGTAAAGTTGTCTATGATTTGGGGCAAGTCTATGGTCAGCTCTTTGTCTTGCATGGCTTTGTTGGCGCAAGTCATCAGAAATCGAATGGCTTTGCCCGGAAAACTCTCATATTTGATAAAACGATCGAGCAGTACATACGCCATTTCCTGGGCTTTGGGGGTAAACGCTACGCTGTAGCGTTTGTTAATGTATTGGTTGAAATACTCGAATAGCTTCAGGGTAGTTTGGGTGTCCATCTCGTCTATCTTCAGTATGCGAAAATGCTCGATAAACCCAGGAATCATGCGACGCATTACTTCTAGCTCTTCGGGGGTTACTTCGCTCACAATGCGTAGCTTGCCTCGACGGATAAACGAGGTGAGAAATGCCGCTACTGAGTCTTCGGGCCCTTCGCCCCCAGTGAGGGCAAGCATCACAAAACTCTCCAGCCACAAAATACCACGGGCACCCTCCAGTTGATATACCATGTCTTCGCATATCAGTTGCCACTCGCCCAGGTACTTTGCCTTAGAGGTAATGCGGCTGGGTGTAGTACGCCAAAAAGAATTACGCTCAAAAAAATCTTTAGACTTTTGCTGGCTGGTAACCTTGCGGATGGCTTCATGAATGACCGCGCTCTTACCTACCCCACTTTTGCCTACCAATAACACATTGGTTTTTTCGGCAATCATAATATTGATAAGGTGGTCTATAGTTTCGCCCCGCTCCCAGGCAGCATCGGGGGTGCCTTTACGGTTTTCTTTGCGCGAGTAGGGCAACTTTTCGGCAATGCCATTGAGCAGTTTAAACTGTTTGTAGTCTCCACTTTGTGACTTTTCTTTTTTGCGTTTAGGTATTTTTACCTTTACTTGTTCCAGCCAGGGGGTAGCAGGTATGAGCAAGTTATAAATATCGTCGGGAGTAAGGGCATGAAAAGTATCGCGAGAGAAGTGTTCTACCAGGCGATCGAGGTCCTTTTCATTATAAAAATAAAAATTTTTGTGTAGCAAGGGTAAAAAACACTCATAATAACCCGATTCGTTGCTGCCGTATACAGCATCTATTTTTACCTCCAGGGTTTCTTTTACTGGGTAAATACGGTCACTCTCCTGGTAGTGAGGCCTTATGTCCATAGAGATGGTTTTGATGCGGGTATTACCAATTTCGGGCTCATAAAACCAACTGTCTTTCATTTGTTTTTCTATGTATTCAGAAAACGATGCCTTGAGACTTTTTACATCGTCAGCCACTACTTGTTGGCTGTAGCCCAATAATTGCCCAAAAATGGCGCCGCTGGTAAGTTGCCAGCAAACCAGTGGATATTCTAAGATTTTCATAAGTGTTCAGGTTGGTGTTTTTATATTTGATCAGAAAGGCAAGATAATATTTTATTATGAAATGGTTATATTGCTCTATTGTTTTATGGCTTTACCGCTCACAAAACAACACTGAAAACCAATAACTATGATCTACGGCTACATCACTGTTGTGGCTATTGATTTATTCAACAAAAGTTTTTTGTTATCTATAAGTTTCATGCGTGTGTTTTTGTTCTTCGGCTTTGCTACAAAATTTGTAAGAAAAACCAAAAATACGCCTAACATTGACCTGCTTCGCAGAAAATCGTTCTTTGTAAAAGACAACCATAACAAAGGCAACCCCTTGCTATTCAAGCCCGTATAAAATACTACCAACTAATAAGTGATCAAATGAAAAAGTCAAGCAGAGAACAAATCGCTGCCCAACTATGGGCAATATTTAACCCCAGTGAAGAAGAGTTATTTTGGAGCAAGTATGAGCTTGTGCTCCAGGGCAAGGCAATCAACCTGCCCCCACAAGAAAAACTCACCCCTCCCCCAACAACTACGCCTGTGCCCAATGCGCTGCCTCAAGCACCACGGCTTTACTCACATAGTTATCATAACATAAGAAATACCCTCGCTATCTTTATTGTTATATTTTTGGTGGTATCAGTAATAACCATTGTTAACTTCTATAATTTACCCCTTTATTTAAGAATAAGTGCCCCGATAGGTGCCTTGCTTTTGCCTTTGTTTTTGGGCAAAATATACAGATACAAAGCCGATAAAACGGGTTTAATCATCAACAATGTTTTTACCCCCAATAAGCAGAAGTTCTTGTGGAATGAACTTGAATCGGTAGAAATACGGGCAGAAAAAGCATTTACAGAAAACCGCCACCAGTTTCGTTATAACTTTCAGTTGATTATCAAAAGTAAGCAGGTAAATAAATACTTTTTGCTCTACTTTCCATTAAAAATAAGCGGCACCCAGGTCGACGAATACCGTTACCCTTTGCAAAACGAACAAGTACAATATTTTGCCAGTACTTTGCAACAAAAAATCAGTGACAAACTCACTTTGCCCAAGCAAGAAGTCCTAAAAACTTATGGTACCTCTGTGCCCAATCAGGCAATAGCCAGCTTTGAAAAAGTTCCTTTTCTTATTTTCTTAATCCCTAACCTTAGAATGCTTGGGCAACGTCTTGTTTACCTGATGAGCCTGTGGTTGCCTTGGTTTTTGTGTGGTACTAAACTCGCTTTGATGCTCTCAGTACTGGTATTCCTGTTTTTCACGTTCACCCTCCAGTTTTCTCGTTTAGAAAGCCGGGATAATGCCCTTGTAATAAAAAAAATCAGCACCTTTACAGATCGTCATTTTAGCTGGGGCAACATCCAGTCTATTAAACTCAAAGCAAAGAAACAAATGACAGGTGCTAAGCAAACAGTTGAATACAACTACAGCTTAGTGATAAAAGCTCACCATGTGCATACCGTATTTTTTTATGTTTTTTATTTACGAACAAATACCCGCCAAGTCAAAGATTTTGAATACCCCCTCAGCAAAAAAGGGGCAAAATGGTTATGTAATGACTCGCCGATACAATTAAGGGATAAGTTGAACTTACCTACTCCCAAGGCATTGCAGGTGCTGAATGGCTAGTACCTTAAACATTAAGTAAATACGCTATTATTTGGGATGAGTTTTGTTTTCTGACGAACTTCAAAATCGCGCATAGCCTTAGCTACGCAAGTTTTTTTAAGTAAAGTCAGTGGGCAAAAATCGCCGAAATAATGGGTTA
>NZ_CANLRP010000055.1 GCF_947493425.1 uncultured Microscilla sp.
CTTATGGCTTTATGGTTAAAATGGTTATCGCTTCGCTTATGGTTTTATGGTTAAAATGGTTATCGCTTCGCTTATGGCTTTATGGTTAAAATGGTTATCGCTTCGCTTATGGTTTTATGGTTAAAAAACGGTTCGCAAAGCGTGATTATGCGTCGCTTCGCGCCAATCCCGTGGAAAGAACGGGACTTCGGAGCACCTCAGCCATAAAACCATAGAACAATAAAACAATTGAAAAAAATTACGAATGCGCCTCGCGCCAATCCCGTGGAAAGAACGGGACTTCGGAGCACCTCAGCCATAAAACCATAGAACCATAAAACAATAGAACAATAAAACCCTAAATCCCTAAAACACAAATTATTAAAATATGGACAAGGAAATGATTTTTGCCCCTGGGGGGCGCGAATACACTGCCGATGACTTCCAGGTACTACAAGAGCAAATCAAGCTCATGGAAGCGATATTTGCCGGGCGGGGCGCCTTTGTGCTCAGCGGCTGCGAGGTAGACGCTGCCCTGCCCGAAAGCGCCACCATTGCCCCGGGCAAGGTATACATCGAAGGCGTGATTGTGAGTTTTGCTGGTGCCACCGGAGTAGACCTCAGGGCAGGCAACGTGGCTTACCTCACGGCACGCCCCGCAGTAGACGATGCGCCCAAGGGGGGAGGCATAGTAGCCGCCTGGAACACCCGCCGCAACTACTCGGTAGAATTGGTGACCACCCCGCCTGCTTCGGGCGAATACATCACTTTTACCAATGCAGGAGGAAGCAAAAAAATGCTGATTACCGAGCTGGAAGCCAAACCCCGCCACGAATGGAACGGCTCCCAATTGCGCTTTGAAAACAAAGACGGCAGCTGGGGCAATTATGTAGACCTCAAGGGCGAAAAAGGGGACAAAGGCGACCAGGGAGTTACCGGCGCCACTGGCCCACAAGGAGCCCAGGGCATTCAGGGTGTGCAAGGACCCAAAGGAGATACGGGCGCTACTGGCCCCCAGGGACCAACCGGCGCGACTGGTGCCCAAGGACCGCGGGGGTATACGGGAGCTACTGGACCCCAGGGACCTGCCGGAAGTGATAGTGGGATGGTGTTTAATGGACCACTCACTGGACATACTGGAACACAGTTTCTACCAATAGGCAATGCATCCCAAGTACTTAAAGTTACTTTTCCTGGTGGCTATGTGGGATATATTTCAGCTGCTTATAGTAATGGTTTTTAAAGTTACCTGATTAGCATTAATAAAGACTTACTTTTGAGTTGATGATTGGAGAAACGCTGTGTTATGCTACTAATATTCCCTACAGAAGTCAAATACAAAGCTGAAATCATAGGTGCCCAAAGAGCGGGTTTTCAAGGTGCGTATTACAACCACCAACACATGCTCTCAGGAGCTATGGCGTTGATGCTGGCTCAAGTGCCCGCTTATGCCCAGCCTATGCCCGCCATGTTGCGTAGCTTTGTAATGCCGCCTCATGCTTATACTGCCATATACGAGCACTTGGCAGAAGAAAAGAACCTCTACCTGATAGACACCCCCGAACAACACCTCGAGGTGTGCTCGGTAGTCAATCATTATGATAAAATCAAGGCTTGGTGCCCCCAAACGGTGTGGATAGACGGCGAGGCGGCGCTAGACGAAGCAAAGCTAGGCGCGGCACTCAGCGCCTTTGGCAAAGAAGGCAAGTGCCTCATGCTCAAAGACTACATGCGTTCGGCAAAATACCAACGCGAACACCCCTACGACGTAGCCGACCACACCGACCTTGCTCAAGCCCAAGCCGCTATGGTCAATTTTAAGGCGCACCACCAAGGAGTGATCAATGGTGGTTTTGTGTTCTCTGAGTACATTCCCGACTTGCGCGTGGTGCACGATCATCCCTTCCCGATGACCCACCAGCCTATGTACGAAGAGTACCGCTTGTTTTTTTTGCAACACGAGCTATTGCTTGCCACCAATTATTGGGAAGAAATGCCCGATTATTCGCACCAATTGACCGACAAAGAGTTGGAGCCCTTCAAGGAGGTAGCAAAAACTATAGACTCTAACTTTTTTACGCTCGATGTGGCACGTCGGCAAGACGGCAGCCTGGTGATTATAGAACTCAACCCTGGGCAATTGGCAGGCATAGACTATAACCGCCACCACGAATTTTACCAAAAAATGCGGGAACATTTGCAAGTAGTGGCAGAATAGGCGACTGCTATTGGCAAGTTTTTGATGTCGGCGAAAGTAATAGGATGTATGTCAGGAGAAATAGGTAAAAGAAAATCACTGCTGTCAATTTGAATCACTTCAGTGATTACGAGCAAGGTATGGCTGTGTTCAATGCAGTAAAAGAAATGAGATAAGTTGGAGGAGCAAAGCATTCATTTAGCATAGTGAAATACTAAAAATGGGTAGATGGTGAATGATTTTGTAGAGTTATTTAAACTTCTTTTTCCAGTACTTCTTCTAACAAGTCTTTACAAATCTTTACTTTTTGCTGAAAATTGAGCCAAGCAACTGCATAACCCAAGCCTACAAAACCTAAAGATGCCAAAAGATACCATAAGTTATGTTCGGCGAACAACAAGAGCATTCCCAGGATTAAACTAAACACCAGAGCTACCGACATAAAAAAACGGGTGCCTTTAAGCAGGGTATAGTCAATAAATAAAATACAACCTTTAGACGTAGACTCAATTTTGCCATCAATTACAGGCATAAAAGATTCCGGATAAGTGACTTTACGTGAAATGCGAAATCCAGCTTCTTGAATGACTCCTCTAAAAGGATAATCCTGCTCTAAACTACGGGCAGGTAACAGCCAGTGCTCAGAAAAAGCATCTTCTTTTACCTTGGCAGGCTTAATGGCAGCTTCTAGCTTGTGTGCAATTTCATCAATAGTATACCCTGAAACAAATACAGAGCTTTGGCGGGGGAAAAGTTTCATAATGTGTTAGAATATTTTAACTGTCAGTTCATAATAAATAGTCAGGAATCTTAGGAATGGTGTAAAAATAAATTTCTATAGTAACGCTAAAATATTTTGTTACTAGACGCGGCACGGCAATATCCAGTGGATATTGAGCGAGCTTGAGGGATGGTCGGCTAATAGCATCGCTATTCGGCTATTTTTTAACAAAGTATAGCCTCAAAAGATGAGGTTAAGAATGCGTATTTATTTTGGTACCATTCCTTAGTAAGTAAGTGGACAAAATTAAATATATCTAATATGCAAGTATAACTATCATATTATGAGAGAGTTATCTTTACTTGTAGCTTATAGCTTGCTGCTACTTAAGTGGACAAAATTAAATATATCTAATATGCAAGTATAACTATCATATTATGAGAGAGTTATCTTTACTTGTAGCTTATAGCTAATTGCTTGCTGCTACTTATTGTCAAGATAATAATTAATTCATTAAAAACTAAAAAGCTATTTGGGTTTTTAATGAGAGATTAATAGAAAATAGATAGAAGCAAATCAACTGTAGATTTGAATCTGTAACTTGTCTTCTGTTGCGACAAAATTCATACCCTTGTCTACTCCAAATAACACCCAAATAGCTTATCAATGCTTATTTTATCGTTATTGTATAGCAATGCAAGATATTTCCACATTGACATCCTTGGGTAGTCGGCTTACCTCTACCGTTTCGCGGGCTGGTGCATCTTCGCCAAAATAACTACCATAAACTTCATTAATACGCCCAAAGTTATTCAGGTCTTTTACAAAAATAGAGCATTTGGCAATATTAGAATAGTCCATATTAGCTGCTTTGAGTACTGCCCCCAGATTTTTCATTACTGCGTGGGTTTCATCCTCTATGCTGCCCTCTATTACTTTTCCGTCTATCAGTGCTACCTGTCCTGAAACATACAAAGTACCATTTACTAAAATTGCTTGGTTGTAAGGTCCTACTGGAGCAGGTGCATCGGCAGTTGTGATAACAGTTCTAGCCATTGTTTGTTTTTTTATGTTTGAAAATAGTCGAAATGGTTATTAACAATAGTCCACAGCCCCGACAGGGGCAAGCTTCAAGCGACAAGTCGCAAGTCCTTAGATACCGATGAATATCGGTGCTACACCCTGTTCCACAAGTAACCACACTTTTGTATTACACTGATTTTCAATTGTTTACAAAAAGTGTAGTTAGAAGCTTTCAGGCGATAGTCCAATGTTGTTTTCCCCAAGCCTTGGTTGGCTGAAAGTAGTGGGAGCGTCTTTAGTCCACAGTCGATGGTCGATAGTGGCTGATGCACGCATAAAGTCTCTACTAAGGAACCGAACGTAGGGAGTCCTTAGGAACGGTGTCAAAATAAATTTACATTCTTAACCTCATCTTTTTTGGACATGCTTCGTTAAAAAAATATTTCCTTAAACTATAGAACTTTATTTTTGCATCGTTCCTTAGATGCTGGTATACATCGGCATCTAAAGACTTGTGACTTGTACCTCGTAGCTCGAATTACTAACCATTTATGCCAAAACTACTTTTTTTTTGAGATTTACCAGCATATCTTCTACCATAGTTGCCAAATTATACTGGTGCTGCCATCCCCAATCCTGGCGTGCTTGCGTGTCATCAATGCTATCTGGCCAAGAGTCAGCTATTTGCTGGCGTCCGTCAGGTTTGTAACTTATGGTAAACGCTGGAATATGCTGCTGAATAGCCTGAGTGATTTCTTTAGGAGAAAAGCTGATAGCTGCCAGGTTATAGCCTGTACGTGTCTTGATTTGATTGGCAGGCGCATGCATCAAATCCAAGGTTCCTTTTACAGCATCGGGCATATACATCATAGGTAGGTAAGTGTCTTCAGACAAGAAGCACTCATAGGCATTGTTTTCCAGGGCTTTATAAAAAATATCCACAGCATAGTCGGTGGTACCTCCTCCTGGCAAAGTGTTGTAACTAATCAACCCAGGGTAACGCAAGCATCGGGCATCTACTCCAAACTTATCGAAGTAATAGTTACACCAATGTTCGCCGGCTTGTTTACTAATACCATACACTGTCGTAGGATTGATGATCGTTTGTTGAGGAGTGTTTTGTTTGGGAGTATCAAAACCAAACACCCCAATAGAACTCGGAAAATATATCTTACTTAATTGTTTTTCGCGGGCAATCTCCAGTACATTGAGTAGGCTTTCCATGTTGAGTTTCCAGGCAAACAAGGGATTTTGTTCACCTTTGGCAGACAGCATTGCTGCCAGGTGGTAAATTTGAGTAATTTGGTATTTATTTACCAAATCAGCCATTTTTTTGCCATCCATTGCATTCAGTTCTTCAAAAATACCCTGTTCTTTAAATGCAGGATCAGCACAGTGAATATCAGTAGCAACGACATGATGCTCACCATAAAT
The DNA here is from genome assembly GCF_947493425.1 of uncultured Microscilla sp. Classification (GTDB taxonomy): domain Bacteria; phylum Bacteroidota; class Bacteroidia; order Cytophagales; family Microscillaceae; genus Microscilla. The sequence continues at coordinate 5,355 of NZ_CANLRP010000055.1, forward strand.
GTTTCTTAAAGCAACCGTCAACTCCGTGCCTAATTGTCCACACGCGCCAATTACTAAAATATTTTCCTTAGTAGTCATAAATACTTCTATATTATTAAACTATATTATTTTTTGTATATATAAAGTGCAAGCAATACAGGAAGATGCCTGTATTAGTGATCATATAACCATAGTTATTTACTGCAATATATTAAATATAACTATACAAAGATATATTTTGATATATTGACGAAAAATGAACTGAAAAGATTGTTTTAATGAACAATTAATGCAGGGTATATAATTTTGATTAACTATATAATTACCTTACAAAAATGGATTTTGAGGAATTTTTAAAAAATAAAAAAATTGACGAAAATTTGTTCAAAGAAAAAGAACATGCGCGTTGGCAAGAGTGGAAAACTCTTTTTGAGCAGATGCACCCAAACAGTTTTACTGCCCAAAAAAAGTTTTTAATCAATGATATACGCCGAAAGTATTTGTTGAAAGAGTAGGGATTTACAGGGTGGCTTCCCAAAGCTGAGTAAGCTCTACAAAGTTGTCTACCGATAATTGTTCTGCTCTTTTACTGAGCATTTCATTGGTTTTAAGTGTGTCTGGCAATTGGATAGACTTAAGAGCATTACGCAGGGTTTTTCTACGATTGTTAAAACCCTGTTTTACAATTCTCTTAAAGAGTTTTTCATCGCAATCAAGTTTTTTTACCTTATTTCTTTGCAAAGATATTACCCCAGAGTACACCTTGGGCGGAGGATTGAATACATCGGGAGGAACCGTAAAATCGTAGCTAATATTGTAGTATGCCTGCAGCAATACACTTAGGATGCCATAAGTTTTACTACCTGGTTGGGCAGCTATGCGTTCAGCCACCTCTTTTTGTAGCATACATACCACTTCCTGCACTTGGTCTCTGTGGTCGAGTACCTTAAAAAATATTTGAGAAGAAATATTGTAAGGAAAGTTGCCTATAATACCTATAGGTTGTTGTTTAAAGAGTGCCCCCAAGTCAATATTCAAAAAATCTCCTTCTGTAATATAAGGTACCAAAGTTGGGTAGTGCTTATGCAGGTATTCTACCGACTCAGTGTCTATTTCTATTATATGAGTCTGAAAATTGTCAGATTTTACCAAAAAATCGGTCAAAACCCCCGTTCCAGCGCCTATTTCTACTATAGTTTTATAACCATTGTGCTGTTGCACCTGATTTACAATGCGTTCAGCAATTGACAAATCGGTTAGAAAATGTTGTCCCAGGTGTTTTTTAGGCTTGACCATATTCGAAATTATGCATATTTGATAATTAGTACTAAATTGAAATGCTTATTTGAAAAAGCCTTTACAACAGGTAAGGCAGATAAGCATCCGAAAAACAAAACTAAGCAAACCATTGCTTCATTTAGCTTAATCAAGACAAATATTATAGATTTGTAGCCCAAAATCGACAAATACTTATGCAAGTAAACCTTTTATACCGTTCAGATATTAACGCAAGTCAAAACCTTGTAGTAATTGTGCAAGACCTTCAACAGGCACAGTCTTATTGTGCCAGCGAACAAGTATGGCAATATCTGCAGAAACAAGTAAAAGACGAAAATAAAGAAAAGGTCAAGCTGATTCATCTCAATCAGTTTACCCACCATACCTTTGTGTTGTATAGCCCTCCACAAAACAAGGCTGCCTATTATCTCAAAGAGAGCTATAGAAAAAAAGGACACGAAATAGCCTCTATACTCGCCAGAGAAGATTTATCTGATTTGCAAATAACCAATGCGATAACAAGTGATCTTGTGTATGAAGCAGTATTAGACGTGGCAGAGGGCATTTTGCTAAGTACGTATCATTTTTTGAAATACAAATCAGACCCTCGAAAACTTCACCCACTTGTGCAATTGACATTGTCGGGGCAAGGATTGACTGAAGATAAAATAACCACATTGAACAATATTGTTCAGGGAACTTTTGCTGCGCGTAATTTGGTAAATGAGCCATTTGTGTATTTGACAGCCCCGCAATTAAGCGAAGAAATTAAAAAACTGGGTAAAGAGGCAGGCTTTGAAGTAGAAGTGTTTGACAAAGCACAAATACAAGCCCACAATATGGAAGGCTTGCTTACAGTAAATAAAGGAAGCCTTGATCCTCCTACTTTTAATATATTGACACATAAGCCTGCCAATGCCGTTAATGAGCAACCTTATATTTTGGTAGGCAAAGGGGTGGTGTATGATACAGGAGGACTATCGCTTAAGCCCACGGGCAATTCTATGGACTTTATGAAGTCAGACATGGGAGGGGCGGCCGCCGTAGTAGGCAGTTTGTATGCTTTGGCAAAAAACAACGCCCCTGTGTATGTGATAGGTTTGATACCTGCTACTGACAATCGCCCAGGACAAAATGCCATTGCGCCAGGTGATGTGATTACATACAGCAATGGCAAGAGTGTAGAAATAATGAATACCGACGCTGAGGGAAGATTAATTTTGGCAGATGCTTTGATTTATGCGGCTAGGTTTAAACCCCAATTGGTGCTAGATTTTGCGACCCTTACTGGGTCGGCAGTGCGGGCTTTAGGCAACCATGCCATGGTAATGGTGGGTACCGCCGAAAGAGATATAAAGAGTCAATTGCTTAACAGTAGTGAGCAGACCTATGAGCGTATGGTAGAGCTGCCTTTGTGGGAAGAATATGGCGAGCCACTTGAGTCAGACATTGCTGACATAAATAACTTGGGCATATCTGAAGCACAAGCCATTATCGCAGGAAAGTTTTTGGAGCATTTTGTAGACAATTACCCTTGGATACACTTAGACATTGCAGGCACTGCCTATTTGCATAAGCCTCAAACTTATAAAGGTAAAAACGGAACAGGGTCAGGAGTACGTTTGATGTATCATTTCTTGACAAATCTGGTAAATTAATTACTATATAAAATAGGAGGGGGGAGGTTCGCTTCCAGTTCTAAACCAAAATACAAGCAAGTTTTATGTCAACAGAAGATAATAAACCCATCATTGGAATCACCATGGGAGATTACAATGGTGTAGGTACCGAGGTAATACTAAAAGCCCTTGCTAATAAAAGAATTCTGAAAATATGTACGCCCGTGATTTATGGGTCAATGGCGGTAATATCTAAATATAGAAAAATACTCAAGTTGGACAGCTGGTATATTAATCAGGTGAATCGGGTCACTCAAATTAGTTTTAAAAAAACAAATTTGGTGCATTGTACCAAACAGAAAAACCCAGAAATAGTACCTGGAAAAGTGAGTCAACAAGCCGGAGAGTTTGCCTTAGAGTCAATCGAGGCTGCTACTAAAGATTTAAAGCAAGGGTTGATTGATGCAGTAATCACTGCCCCTATTAATAAACATACAATTCAAAGCCCTGATTTTGACTTTCCGGGGCATACTGAATACTTTACTACTCAAGCAAACATTACCGAAAGCCTCATGATGATGGTGTCTCCTTCCATGAAGGTAGCGGTTTTTACCGGGCACGTGCCATTGGCAGAAATAAGTCAACATATCACCCGTGATAAGATGTTCTCAAAAGTTGCCTTGCTACAAGCTACGTTACAAAAAGACTTCAATATTCAAAAGCCAAAAATAGCTGTGCTAGGGTTGAACCCACACGCAGGCGAAGAAGGGATGTTGGGTAATGAAGAACAACAAATTATTAAACCAGCGGTGATAGAAATGAAAAAGAAAGGAAACCTCGTCTTTGGGCCTTACCCGGCAGATGGTTTTTTTGGTACTCATGACTACAAAAAATTTGATGCAGTGTTGGCAATGTACCACGATCAAGGGCTGATACCGTTCAAAACTTTGGCCTTTGCAGATGGGGTAAATTATACTTGTGGGCTTCCTTTTGTAAGAACCTCTCCTGACCACGGCACAGCTTATAAAATAGCAGGCAAGAACTTGGCAGATGAGACATCGTTTCGAGAGGCAATTTTTACTGCTTGTGATGTGGTGAAGAACCGAAAACTACAAATGACTGACGAGGCATAAGGCACAAGTAGCTGTATATAATTGTGGTTGTTTGAGTAGAAAACAGTAGAGAGACGACATATAGATAGCTAAAATATTTATATGAGCCCATATATTTTTTTTAATTAAAATTATCTCACTAAATTTGCGCATTCATTTTCAAGGCATAAACTGTGAAAGAAATAGCAAACTATAATATAGAGTTATTTAAGATGGCTCTGGGAAAGCATCGCTACGAGTTTAATTCACGTAGTGATTTTTTTACTGCTTTTCCCAACAGTTTGGTTCAAAAAGGTGAATTTAATGTACTATTAGACCTGGAAAAGTCTGAAACGCTGTTAAAACTCGATTTTCAAATTCAGGGTAAACTTGAGTTAGAGTGTGATCGTAGTCTTGAATTGTTTGATTTTCCTTTTGAGGAAGAAAGAAGCCTCATTCTAAAATTTGGAGATCATAGTGAAGCGTTGACGGATGAAATCGAAATCATCAATCGCGACAAACAAACAATCAATATAGCCCAATATGTGTATGAGTTCATTGGATTAGCTATTCCAATGAAAAAACTGCATCCAAAGTTTCAGCAAGAAGAGGGTTTAGAAGACATAGAAGACGACGAAGAAAACTCTACATTTGTGTATAGTTCTAAATCATCTGATAGTACCAAGCAAGTCGACGAAGAGGACGAGGTAGACCCTCGTTGGCAAGCACTTAAAAATCTAAAAAATAAAGATTAATTAGATTTAATTTTTTCAAAACATTAAAAAAATAGTAGTGTCATGGCACATCCAAAACGAAAAATTTCGAAACAACGACGCAACAAACGTAGAACTCACTATAAAGCAACTGAGCGTACTATAGCTGTTTGCCAAAACACTGGCGAGGCTCACTTGTACCACCGTGCCTACGTAGTTGACGGCAACCTTTACTATCGTGGTAAAATGATAGTTGAAGACTACGAACCTATCGCTTAAAATCCTTTTTTCTTTTCTTTTACAAAAAAGTTTACAATATTAAAAAGTAATATTATGTAAACTTATTACAGGTTTAAATGCAAAAGCTGGATATGAGAGTTGCAGTAGATGCAATGGGTGGTGATTTTGCCCCTGATGTTGTTGTTAAAGGATCTTTATTGGCCTCAGAAGAGGTGAATAAGAACACTAAAATTGTTTTGATTGGGCAAGAAAAGGCAGTACGAACTGCCTTTTCCCAACAAAGCCAACCCATCCCATCCAATATAGAAATTATAGATGCCCCCGATTTTATAGAAATGGGCGAAAATCCCATTAAAGCATTACAAAAAAAGCCTAAGTCCAGCATTTCTGTTGGGTACAACCTCCTTAAAAATAAACAAGTAGATGCTTTTTGTAGCGCAGGAAACACTGGTGCTATGATGGTTGGAGCTATGTTTAGTGTTCAATTGATCCCTGGTATTATTCGTCCGGTCATTATGGCGTATGTACCCAAAGTAAGTGGTGAAAAAGGAATTATACTAGATGTAGGCGCTAACACAGACTGCAAACCCGATATATTAGCTCAATTTGCGCAATTAGGTAGTTTGTTCTGCCAGCATGTATTAAAAATACCTGTTCCCAGAGTAGGGCTTATAAACCTTGGAGAAGAAGAGGAAAAGGGAAATTTGGCTGTCAAAGAAGCTCACAAGTTATTGACAAACCATAAGCATATCGAGTTTGTTGGAAATATAGAAGGTAGAGGTATTTTTCTTGATAAAGCTGATGTGTTGGTCTGTGACGGATTTGTAGGTAATGTGGTGGTGAAAATGGCGGAATCAATGTTTGATATTATAAAAAAACTGGGAATTAGTAATGAGTTTTTTGATGACTTTAACTCAGACGTTGTAGGAGCCAGCCCTATTTTAGGAGTAAATGGTAATGTGATAGTTGCACATGGAGCATCAAACGATCTTGCGATTAAAAATATGATCCTGTTAGGACAGCAAATCACTGAAAGCAATATCACTGAGGAAATCAGAGAAAGTTTTATTGTTGAATCATCAGTGAAGTAAAAATACCTGATTTTTACGAATACACCCTTAATCCAAAAAAATGCCATGACAAAATTAAGAGCTGCTATTACCGGAGTGCAAGGATATGTTCCAGATTATATACTAACCAATCAGGAACTGTCTAAGATGGTAGATACCAATGATGAATGGATTACTACTCGTACAGGAATAAAAACAAGAAGAATACTCAAAGGAGAGGGCTTGGGTACTTCCCACATGGGAGTCAAAGCAGTGCAGGGATTGTTGGAAAAGACGAATACTAAAGCAGAAGAAATTGACCTGCTTATTTGCGCCACTACCACTCCTGACATGGTCTTTCCGGCTACAGCCAATCTTATAGCAGATGGAGTAGGAGCAACCAAAGCCTTTAACTACGACGTACAAGCAGCTTGTTCAGGATTTTTATACTCACTATTTACTGCAGCACAGTTTATAGAAACTGGCATGTATAAAAAAGTAGTAGTGGTGGGTGCCGATAAAATGTCATCTATTATTGATTATACTGATCGTACAACCTGCGTGATTTTTGGTGATGGAGCTGGTGCAGTCTTGTTAGAAGGCGATGATAGTGGGGTTGGAATACAAGATGCAGTGCTGCAGTCTGATGGGTCGGGCTGGAAACACTTGCACCAAAAAGCTGGTGGGAGTCGTCGTCCACCCACTAAAGAAACGGTAGAAAATCGTGAACATTTCGTATACCAGGAAGGCAAGCATGTGTTTAAACATGCCGTAACAAACATGGGATCTTCAGTTGTAGAGTTGATGAAACGTAATAATCTGACTACTGCTGATGTAGACTGGTTAAATCCACACCAGGCAAACATGCGCATTGTAGATGCTACAGCAAAAAGCATGGGATTGGATGAAGGGGTGGAATCTGATAAAGTAATGATGACCATTAGCAAATACGGAAACACTACCAGTGGTACGCTTCCTTTGAATTTTTGGAACTATGAACCTCAGCTTAAAAAAGGAGACAATGTTATATTGGCTGCTTTTGGTGGAGGTTTTACTTGGGGAGCGGTATACCTTAAATGGGCTTATGATGGTCAGGAAATAGCAAAGCGGGAAGAATATAAACACTTATTACCAGGTTCTTAAGAAATATACACATTAAGTATAAAAAACAGAATACTTATGAAAGCAAAAGAAATCAGAGATTTAATAGATTTTATTTCCAAGTCGGGGCTTGCTGAAGTAAATATAGAGTCAGATGACTTCAAAATTAGCATTAAGCGAAACACTCCGGTAAATGTAACTGAGGCTCCAGCTACTTTGGTAGCTGCTCCTACAGCAGTCACTACTCCAGTAGCTACACAAGAGAATAGTGTAGCACCAGCACCTACAACAGAAGTGCCTGCAAGCAATGGTAACAACAATGCGGTGGATGAGTCAAAGTTGATTGCTGTAAAGTCACCAATGATTGGTACTTTCTATCGATCTTCAAGCCCCGAAACTCCTCCATTTGTCAATATTGGCGATACGGTAGAGGCTGGAAAAACTGTTTGTATCATTGAAGCAATGAAGCTATTCAATGAAATTGAATCTGATGTATCAGGGACAATAGTCAAGGTGTTGGTTGACAATGCTACACCTGTAGAGTATGACCAACCTCTGTTTTTGGTAGAGCCTAACTAAATTGGATTTTACCATTTTATATATTGCAGACTAGTTTAAATACACTACCTCACATTATTTATTCTGAGGAAGTCACGATCATTCCATAAGCAAAGAAAACATATTCTATGTTTAATAAGATATTAATTGCAAATAGAGGCGAAATTGCTCTTCGAATTATTCGTACTTGCAAGGAAATGGGCATCAAAACAGTAGCAGTATACTCTACTGCTGACCAAAGTAGCTTGCACGTACGTTTTGCTGACGAGGCGGTATGCATTGGACCTCCTGCTGGTAAAGACTCTTACCTTAAAGTTCCTAACCTGATAGCTGCTGCCGAAATTACCAATGCAGACGCGATACACCCTGGCTATGGTTTTTTATCGGAGAATGCAGATTTCTCACGTATTTGTGCCGAGCACGACATCAAATTTATTGGTGCTTCTCCTGAAATGATTAACTCTATGGGAGACAAGGCTTCTGCCAAAGATACTATGAAAGCTGCTGGAGTCCCGGTTGTGCCAGGGTCTGATGGCTTACTAGAGTCGGCAGAGCAAGGTAAAAAACTAGCCGTAGAAATTGGTTATCCTGTAATCATAAAAGCGACTGCCGGTGGCGGTGGTCGTGGAATGCGAATTATCAACTCAGATGAGGAGTTTGAGAATGCCTGGAACAGTGCTACTGCAGAGGCAGAGGCTGCGTTTGGTAATGGTGGCATGTACATGGAGAAATTTGTGGTAGAACCACGCCATATTGAAATCCAGATTGCGGGTGATCAGTTTGGCAAAGCCTGTCACTTGTCCGAAAGAGATTGTTCTATTCAGCGTCGTCACCAAAAACTGGTAGAAGAAACCCCATCACCTATTATGACCCCAGAGTTGCGCGATGAAATGGGAATGGCAGCTGTTAGAGCTGCTGAGGCTATTAAGTACGAAGGTGTAGGTACGGTAGAGTTTCTGGTAGATAAGTATAATAAGTTCTACTTCATGGAAATGAATACACGTATTCAGGTAGAGCACCCTATTACAGAAGAAGTGACCGACTTTGACTTGATCAAAGAACAAATAAAAATCGCTGCTGGTATCGCCATTTCTGGACAAAACTACACGCCTAACCTTTATTCTATGGAGTGTCGTATTAATGCCGAAGATCCAGCTAAAGGTTTTAGACCCTCACCAGGTAAAATCACTAATTTACATATACCAGGTGGTCATGGAGTAAGAATAGATAGCCATATTTATGCTGGCTATGAAATACCTCCATTTTATGACTCTATGATTGCCAAGTTGATTGTAACGGCTCAAACGCGTGAAGAGACCCTGGTACGTATGAAAAGAGCCTTGCAGGAGTTTGTCATAGAAGGCATCAAAACTACTATCCCATTCCATATCAAATTAATGGACGATGAGAATTTTAAGGCTGGAAACTTTACTACTGCATTTTTAGATGATTTTGACTTTTCTGACTTGTAGAAAGTTTTCTGAAAGCTTTTTAAAAAATAATAAAAACCCCTTGTGATGAGCAAGGGGTTTTTTTGATGCTCAAAAAGCAATCATTATAAGGTTTTAATGCATCCCACTTTCCGCACGTGTGTTTTAAAAATCAATAATTAACAAGTATTTGAAAATCAGAAGCTTATCAGTATATTCTGTCTTAGGGAAAATACCTAAAATCGTTGAAAACCTATTTCTAGAACTAGGTGTAAAAATCCCTCAGAATATAATTCTTATTTCATTATCTTTGCAAATTTTTATATTGACAAAGCCCTGATTAAATTAAAAAAAATTCTAAAGTATACGTGCGGAAAGTCGGATGCATGTTTAATATACTTTAAGTTTGGCATTTTTTTGATTTATTACTACCTTGATTGAGGCTAAAAATGTGAAATAATATGGCAAACAACAACCTAACAGAAAAAAAGATATTAGATCAGATAAAAGATAATTTAAAAGGTTTTGATTCAAAATCAGAGGAAGAAACAGTCAAAAAACTGAAAGAACAGGTTGATTTTATGGAGTGTCAATGGTTCTTAGATGGGGAGGTAATAGTAGGTACTAATAAATTGAAGGAGAAGGGGTTAAATTACAATACTTGGAAAAAAAATAAAAAAGAGTTTGAGCAAGCACTTGAAAATAGTTTATCAAGTATTGAAGCTATAGAAATGCTACTAAAAGACGAAAATGCAGGTAAACCCACTACTGTAAGTGACGCTAAATGGAAGCTTTATGGGAAATACAGTAAATATATCAAAAAAAACAATCAAGGTTGTTGGCAAGCACAATGCATTTTACAAGGGGAATTCAAGGATGCAACAAAATTCTCAGAACCACAAACTGCAAGCTTAGATCCAAAGTTATTGTTACTGGTTGAATACTATATGCTTCAACGGTTCATTAAAGACTATAGCCGCTATTCTCGCAATGAACTATTCATTAATGAAGAAAACCAAAAAAAAATTAAAGATGCCTGTTTGGTGATTTTGGGTCTGAATACGGGAAGCCGTATTGCAGAGGATGCTTTAAGGTTAGGCTTTGAGCAGATAATATTATATGATAATGATGACGTGTTAAGTAATACTAAAACCTATAACTATACTTTAAGAGATACCCAGAAAACAAAAGCACTAGAGGCGCGTCTGAAAGCTATTAATAAAGAGGCAAAAATAGAAGTTAAAACAAGTATAGAGGAAATTAAGAGGGATATAAGCAAAAAAAAATGTATTGTGGTGAATGATTTGCCGAAAAGCGAAAAAGGTGAAATGAAAGTTTTTTGTGAAACAAACAACATTCCATCTGTTTACCCTTTTCATACTGGTAGTAATGGAGGTGGTGCTTTCATTGTAAGTAAAAATGAGCTTTGGGATGAAGTTTGGAGGGAAGAGGAAGAAGTAAATGCCATTAGTGTTAGAGTAGCAAGTGCACAAACTGTAAGCCTTTTATACCACTTAAGTATTAAAGACGACAAAAGCACTAATCCTGAAACTAGTGTTTATTATCATAGTTTAAACCATGATAAAAAAAATGATCAGTTAATGAGCTTAATCAAGAGCAATACTTGGTTATCACAGCATCAAGAAACTTTGCTACTAGAAAAGGATCAAAGAGGCGCTAATAATTGTTTGAAGCAGATAAGCTTACATATTAAAGAAGCTACGCCATTTGATATTAAGCATAAGAAAATTTTTGATAAAAAGATATTATTTGCAGGGGCAGGTGTGGGTAGTGTTATTGCTGAGGTAGTGGTAAGAATGGGATTCAATAACATTGTACTGTTAGATACCGATAGTGTAGACTTAAGTAATCTTAATCGGCAAAACTATACAATGAATGATGTTGGGAAATCTAAAGTTATTCAGCTTGAAAATAGACTTAAGTCAATCAACAATAAGGTTAAAATAAAAGGGCATAAGGTTTTTTTAAATGAGAAAAATGTACAAGAATACATAGATGATGATGTTGCCGTTGCAGTAAATGCATTAGATTATGACAATGGAGCCCCTTTTATATTTGATAAAGCTTGTTTGGAAAAAAATAAAGAAATCAAAATTATCCACCCAGGTAATTTTAGCTGGGGAGCTCAAGCCTTTGTAGTGTCAGATGAAAAGAGTAGGTTAGATAGTGTGATTAAAGAGGTAAATTTAAATAGTGTTGTACGTTTTTTACATACTGAAATTAAGAAGCAGTATCCTTATATTAACCTTAAATGGTTTACTGAAATACCTTCTAAGTTGATAGAGAACCCTCACTTGCCTTCACCACAAATGTCGGTAGGAGCTGGCTTAGTGGCAGCTCAAACAACCAAGATTATGATAGATATTTTGAATGGTGTAGAGCATATCAAGTCTTTTCCTGAGGTATATTTTGTAAATGCAAACTTTGATAGTAACAAATCCTGACTTTTAAAAAAAACATATATATATTTACTTTGTTCTGTTGAACAAATATATAAATAGAGAAATAAATATGCCGCGAATTAAACTATCAGACGACGATAATAAGTATTTTACTTCTTATTTTGATGAGGAGTTGAACATGTATGAACTTTTCTGGAGCAAGGAAAGTGAGGATATGGAAGATGAAGAATACAAAGTTTTGATGGAGACCCAAGTAAAGCAGATTTTAGATAATAACTACTCAACAGAAATCTTCTTACTTGACAACCGAGAGTTTTTATTCAGTATGTCTCCAGATTTACAAGAATGGCAGGCAAATGAGATTTTTGCTAAAATGGTGACAAAACAGGTAAAAATAGCTGTGCTGGTAAGTTCTGACTTTATTGCTCAACTGTCTATTGAACAAGCAATGGAAGAAGATGAAAATGCTGGACAGACTACTAAATATTTTGAAGAAGAGCAAGAAGCTAGAGAGTGGATTCTAGGATTATAAAAGGATTTAATTTAAACACTATTTTCATAACATTTCATTAGAAAGGCTCTGGTTTTATGAAAAACGATGTATCAAACAGTATTTATGCTCAGTTAGCTCAACAATTTCAGGCATTGTCAAAAAAAGAGGAAACTCCTACTGTTGAGGACATGAAAGAGTTCATGAACAGTTTTGAAAAAGCAGCTGATCAGGTCAAAATAGATCGTTGTTATGAACATTGTACTGTAGGCAAGCATAGCTTATTCTATAAACAGGCAGAGGTCTTTAATTTGCGTAAGGATAAAGATAAGGCAAAGATTACAGTTGGAGACAATACGCATATAAAAGGAGAATTGCTCATTTTTCAATACGGAGGTGAAATACACATTGGAGACAATACCTATATAGGCATGGGCACAAATATTACCAGTGGAGAAAGTATCAAAATAGGTAATAACGTGCTCATTGCCTATAATGTAAATGTGATTGACTCTAATGCTCATGAAACTGACTATTTAGAAAGAAGGGCTTCATTTAAAGGCCCGTTGCTTGATAACGAAGACTCAATTGCCCAAAAAAGTACCATCGAAACAGCTCCAATTGTAATTGAAGATGATGCTTGGATTAATTTTAATGCGATTGTTATGAAAGGGGTTACTATTGGGCGAGGTGCCATCATTGGAGCAGGAGCAATAGTAACAAAAGATGTTCCTCCTTTTTCAGTAGTATTGGGTGAACCAGCCAATGTGCATAGTTTTTTGCCAACAAAGGTTGATACTGAGTTTTTGAAGAGAGTGCGCCACAGCCTAGCTTTCATAGAAAAAAATAATCCTTCACTAAAGGGAACAACAATTACTAAACATCAACATAAAGAAAACTGTCATTTAATAAAGACTGAAAATACAACAAAAGAAAAAATAATTTTTTACCTACATGGAGGGGGGTATATTCAAGGGGGTATAGATGATTATTTAGGCGTTGTAAGTAGAATTGCTGATGTTAGTAAAACAGAGCTATTTTTTGTTGATTATCCCCTGGCTCCTGAGCATCCTTTTCCTGCCGGGTTGAATGATGTATTAAACACATATAAAATTGTCGCTCAAAAATATGCTGATCGCTCAATCATAATTATGGGTGACAGTGCTGGAGGAGGTTTAGCACTTGCTTTATTACAAAAGGTGAGGAGTGAACAATTACCGATGCCAAAAGCAGTAGTCTTATTATCGCCTTGGTTAGACCTAAATTGTAATAGCAAGGCTTACAAAACATTAAAAGAAAAGGATAAACTGCTAACACAAGATGCTTTATGGAAAGCAGCAGCAATGTATCTCCAAGGCGGAGGTAGCCCCAATAATCCGCTTGTTTCTCCTTTATTCGCAAATTTCAAAGGCTTTCCTCCTATGTTAATTCATGTGGGTACCCACGAATTGTTACTAAGTGAAAACAGACGACTAGCTAAAAAAGCGAGCGTTGATGGAGTAAATGTACACTTAGAAGAATGGGAAGGAATGCAGCATTTCTGGTACGGGTTCGAGCCAAAAGCACCACAAAGTGAGTCAGGCTTAACACAGATAAAAGATTTTATTGATCTTTATTGACTTAAATAAAAAACATGGCAAAAATCTCCCTTTCTAGTAATCAATATTTTGAGTCTTCGTTTGATCAAGAGCTTAAGCTGTATGAGTTGGTATGGCATAAGGCAAGCGAAGCTATGGAAGATGATGAGTATAAAACTTTGATGAATGCCGACCGTGACAATGTTTTACAAAAATGTGATAAACTAAACTATATAGTACTCAACATCAAGGAACGCATGGATACCATGTCGCCAGAACTGCAGGAATGGTCTACTGCTGCTATTTCTTCGCAGATTTTTTCTAAGTATAATGTATTAAAAATTGCAGTAATTGCCAGCAAAGACTTTTATACTCAAGTATCTATAGAGCAAGCCATTGAGGAAGATAACATAAATGAAGGAGTGGTGCGTTATTTTGAAGATGAACAACAAGCTACTGAGTGGATTTTAGGTTTATAACTTGTTACTTTATTAATTACCCCCCTTTTTCTTGAGCTGTATTTTTGTTGTATTCAGGCAAAACAATATTATACCTTTTCACTCACAACAGCGGTGTATTTATTGTAGATGGATAAACTTGAAACATTTTTGTTGATATTTGAATCATGGTTCATTCAACCAAAGATTCATTATTAAACGCTGTTTCTATGATTACATTTTACCCCGGACCCGCCAAGGTTTACCCACAAATAGGAAAATATACCCAACAAGCCGTTGAGCAAGGCATTTTATCGCAAAATCATCGTAGCCCTGCTTTTGTCGAGCTTTCAAGCCAAACTATCCGCTTACTTAAACAAAAACTAGCCATACCACTAGATTATTGGGTGTTTTATACTTCGTCGGCAACCGAATGTTGGGAAATCATTGCCCAGTCGTTGATACAAAAGCAAAGCTATCATGTATACAATGGGGCATTTGGCGAAAAGTGGGCACACTATACCAAAAAACTAGGGGTTAATACTACCCAGTATGCTTTTGATCCGACTACTCTTTTAGATATTAAACAACTTACCATACACCCAACTCATGAACTCATTGCTATTACTCACAACGAAACCTCCAATGCGACAGCTTTGTCTTCCTCGTTTCTGCATGACTTAAGGCAAAGTTTTCCAGAACAGCTCATTGCAGTAGATGCTACTTCATCGCTGGGAGGGGTACAGTTAGACATTGCTCAGGCAGATGTTTGGTATGCTTCAGTGCAAAAATGCCTGGGTTTGCCCGCCGGAATGGCAATTATGTTGTGTTCACCCAAAGCAATTGAACGTGCTTTGGCAATCAATGAACGAAATCATTACAATAGTTTGGCGTTTATGATAGAAAAAATGCAAGATTGGCAAACAACTTACACGCCCAATATCTTAAATATTTACTTGTTGAACCAAGTTTTGCAGCAAGTTCCCAGCATTGATAAAGTAGATAAAATAGTGAAGCAAAGAGCTCAGGCATACTATAGTTTTTTTGAAAAGTTAGAAGGTTTACAGTTGTTGAATGAAAATCCGGCAGTAAGATCAGCCACAGTAATTTCCCTAAAAGGTAGTTTAAATCGAATAGCCCATATTAAAAATCTGGCAAAGCAAAAAAACATTATTTTGGGCAATGGTTATGGCAAATGGAAAGATACCACTTTTAGAATAGCTAATTTTCCCGCAATTGAAGATTTTGAAATAGAACTATTGAAAGATTTCTTTAACGCAGCAATGAATTGATAATTACTTTAAATATTCTTTTATTACAACCCTGAGGTAAATATTTTAAAACATTATACCTTTGCGCCATTCAAATACAGCCACCTTGTGTGCGTGTTGCTTAATTGTATTTAAGTAATAAGTGTGCGGTGGTTTTTTTTATGGTGTCCTTAAATTGAAAGGAGGTAACAATGTTAAGTTTGAAAGAGATTTTATCAGTATCTTTAGTGCTTTTTTCTGTGATTGATATCTTAGGTTCAATACCTATTGTCATTGACCTTAGGAAAAAAGCCGGTGAAATTCAATCAGTGAAAGCCACTTTGGTGGCAGGGGTAATTATGTTCGTGTTTTTGTTTCTGGGTGAATCTATCCTTAGACTTTTCGGAATAGATGTTGCCTCCTTTGCCATTGCAGGTTCGTTTATTTTATTTGTGTTGGGGGTAGAGATGGTACTTGGAGTGCACTTGTTTAAATCTGCCAATGATCCTAAAAGTACCTCTATAGTGCCTTTGGCTTTTCCTATCATTGCTGGAGCTGGAACAATGACCACCATTGTGTCATTAAGAGCAGAATATGCTCAGTTGAGTGTGGTAGTGGGCATATTTGTAAACCTGATATTTGTTTTGATAGTTCTAAAATCATTAGGATGGATTGAACGAAAGCTAGGGCAAGCAGGAGCCGATGTATTAAGGCGGATATTTGGAGTGATTTTATTGGCAATAGCCGTCAAATTGTTCAAAACCAATGTTATGTTGCTTTAGTGTGCTATAAAGTAAAAATAAATTTATATATTTGATAGTCAGCTGCTTATAAAGTAGTTGGCTATTTTTTTGAGAAAAAAAAGAATACAGGGGGATAGATTCGTGCTGATGGATGTACATAAAAGCAAAGAGGGAGAAAAATAGAATGCAACTTATTGATAAACTAAAACAGGGGGATCAAGAATTATTACAAGCGATTTATCATCAGCATAAAAATCGTTTCGTAAATATTATGAAAGCCCGCTTTCCTGAATGTGATGTATTGGTAGTAGAAGATGCTTATTCAGAAGCCGTAGAAGTATTATTTAACAATATTAACCAAGGAAAGCTCACCCACATAGAGCAATCAATCGAATCATATATTTTTGCAATTGCAAGAAACAAACTATATCGGGACTCTAAAAAAGCCCAACAAAATCTCAGACTAAGTGTTGACTTGGAAGATAAGTCAGAACAGGATGTTTGGGAAACAGAGCGGCACCTTATGGCTAAGTGCTTAGAGCAACTGGGCGAGCGGTGTCAAAAATTATTAAAACTATTTTATTACAGCTATAAATCTCTTCAATCAATCACCACAGAAATGGGTTTTGGTGATACCCAAAATGCTTCAGCAGCAAAATATAAATGT
The DNA here is from genome assembly GCF_947493425.1 of uncultured Microscilla sp. Classification (GTDB taxonomy): domain Bacteria; phylum Bacteroidota; class Bacteroidia; order Cytophagales; family Microscillaceae; genus Microscilla. The sequence goes on from NZ_CANLRP010000055.1 coordinate 22,000, forward strand.
TCGCAAAAATTGAAGAAAAGGATGCTAAATGAGATGAAAAACCAACGTCATTAAAAAGGAAAGTGACAAAATTTATGGATGGTACAATGAGAGATAATGAATCAAAGTTTGAGCTAATAGAAAAGTATTTTGATGGCAGACTAAGTGCTGCTGAGCGAAGTATTTTTGACCAGCTAATGGCCACAGACCAGGAATTTATCAGTGATGTAAACGATTATAGAAAGTTAACCGCATTTACCGACTTTCTGGATGAAGAAATCTTATTGAAAGGTTTGGATCTGAGCCTTACAAATAAAAAAACTAACTCAAACAAACATCAACTAGCCGCTAATGCACCCCTTAACCAAAAAGATCAACGCGCAACTGTTAAACCAATATTTTTTCCACGTAGAGTAAGCAACCGTTATGCTGCTGCTATAGCTTTACTTTTTGTAAGTTTGGTAGCCGTAAGTTTGATGTTTTCAAACATTGATTGGAACCAAGCCTCTAGCAGTAAAAATTCTAAGGTGCTTACTGTAGAGTATGAGCGAAAAGACAGCAAACCCACTAAAATACCTGAAAAGACAGCAAAGACTGTGACAGAGAAAAAGCCAAAGGCAACACAAGAAATGGCTTTTTTGGCTACCAATTTTGAAGTAAATGACACATTTGAAAAGCTTATTTTAGAGCAATCAAGTGTTTTAAAAAACCGCAGTGAAAACCAGTCTAAATTAAAGTTTGAAATTATTCAACCCCAAAAAACTCCATCAGTAGGCAATGAAATGCTCATTCAATGGAAATCGAATGATACTTCGGTTGAAAACATCACTGTAAAAGTATACAACAATAAAAACCAGATTATGAAAACATATAATTTCCCGAATAAATCTGGTAAAACAACACTCAATACCAAGTCATTGAAACAAGGTTTATATTACTGGCGAGTGATGAGTACTGAAACAGAAGAAGTTTTATTTATTGGCAAGTTTACCAAAAAACAGTAAATAATACTGATTAAAAATATTAGCCTACAAAAGGCAATAAAAATATAAAGAGCCAGTCAAATTAGCTCAAAAATAATAATTCCCTCAATATTTTTTGGTAAAAAGCACCTTGCAATGCAGGTGCTTTTTCTTTTCGATAGTATTACTATTCTATGCCCATAATTCGCTTGATAGTAAATTTATCATTGGTTTTAATTGCGGTTTGTAGAGCTGCTCTTTGACTAAAAGGAATGTCTTTGAAGTTACTAATAGGCTTACCGCTGGCGTCTAACTTGCGCACAGCCACCTTATAACGGGCATTTTTTATCCATCCAAACGGTAAAATCATTTGGCTGCCTCCTCCGGCTAAAAACTGAGGAGGAGATTTGGTGCTCAACTGTGGTCCGGCTAAACCTACACTAATGATGGTTCCCTTCGGTACTTGTATTTTTGCCTCCCAGGTAACAGTATTGCCCCAGGCAGTAATTAAAGCACTTTCTTTGATAGTTTTTTCTTTGCTTTTGATAGGCTTCAGTGTTACGAAAGAACCCCCCAGGGCAGCGACTCCCCCAAATACCCGATAAAATGTAGTAAAACCAGCGTTGGTACTACCAGTAACATATTGTTGATAATAAAACGTGTTTGCGGGTACTGGATAAATATTGACTTGAGCAATCAGCTTTTTTACTTCTGCTTTTACCTGATCTTTGGGCATAGGCTTCCAGCCTTTTTTCATGGCAGTCACTATAGGAGCTTTGTAGTCTTCAGAAGGTACCTGATCGTATCCAGAAACAATATTGGCAATGGAGTTTTGAGTGGTTGTAGGAGTTTTAACCGTTTTGCAACTCCAGAAGCTTGTTACCAGCAAGGTCAGGAGTAAAGAGCTAACCGAGTGTTTAGAGATAGTTTGCATAATCTAATGTCGATAATTTGTGAATGCATAAATATGTTCGTTAAATCCTTGGAATAAAAGCTTTTACATAAAAAAAACTCTCTTTTAGAAAATCCAAAAGAGAGTTTAACAATCATCAATCTTACAATAGTTTAGCCATTTACTATTTCCTGAGTAGTTTGAGGACTTCGTTGACCATGTATAATTTCTTCGAAGGCTTCTTTCAAATAAGGGTACTTGAGGGCAAAGCCTAATGCTTGCAAACGCCCTGGTACTACTTGACGGCTTTTTACAATTAGTTCGGTTTCAGTACCAATAAACCAAGCACCTATTTCGAGCATCCATTGGGTGGCAGGTAAACCAAAAGGAACGTTCATGACCTGCCTCAAAGTTTTCATAAACTTTTGATTGGGCTCAGGGTGGGGGCTCGACACGTTCAATACGCCTGTCACTTCTTTGTGTGCCATTAACCACTCTATTACCCTTACAAAATCGTATTCGTGTATCCAGCTAATGAATTGATTGCCTTTGCCTTGAGTACCACCCAAACCACGTTTTACCAAATTCATGAAAGGGGGTATTACTCCGCCTTCACGCCCCAATACCATGGCAATTCTTAGCATCAATTTACGAGTATGAGGTGTTTTCATTTTGTCAAAAGTAGCTTCCCATTTTTGGCATACATCTACCGAAAAACCACTACCAAATTCCCCGGTAGCTTCATCCATAGGGCGGTCTAGTGCATGGCGATAAATAGTAGCCGACCCGGCATTGATCCAAAGTGCAGGTGGGTGCTCACATTGGGCTATAGCTACCCCTATCACCTCAGTAGAGAACAAGCGTGAGTCGTAAATTTGTTGCTTGTTTTTCTCATTATAACGGCAGTTGACTGTTCTTCCTGCCATATTGATAACAGCATCTGCTCCCTCAAAAGTAGTTGCCCAACTGTCTAAAGTTTTGCCATCCCATTGTACATATTGAACACCATCTTTTTGGGTGCTTTTTTTTCTGGTCAATATAATCACCTCATCGCCTTGTGCCACAAAATGCTTGGCCATTACCTGACCTATAAATCCAGTACCACCTGGTATTATTATTTTTCTTTGCTTGTTCATGTTCTATATAAAGGTAGTGGGTAGTTGTATAACGGGATTTTTTTAATAGAAGTTTCAGAATTTTCTGAAAGTTTGATTTTATTGTTGCTTTTTATGCCTCCGAAAAATCAGAAAACCTAAATTTTGCATTCTCCTACTTGTTTTCTACCTTCAATTTTCTTGTGGAGCGTTTGCTCCAGTGCGGAACTATTACAAAATACACAATCATTATGTACGAGACTCTTAAACCTGTATTGGAAAAAGAACTGGCTGAAATAAAAGAAGCTGGTTTATATAAATCAGAACGTATTATTACCTCACAGCAAACCGCTGACATTACCACCGATGAAGCGGGTGAGGTGATTAACTTTTGTGCCAACAACTATTTGGGCTTGGCAAATCACCCACGAATAATCAAAGCAGCCCAAAATGCCTTAGAGAAATATGGCTTTGGAATGGCTTCGGTGCGTTTTATTTGTGGTACTCAAGATATTCACAAAGAGCTTGAACGTCGTATTTCTGAGTTTTTTGGCACCGAAGATACCATTTTATATGCCGCAGCTTTTGATGCCAACGGGGGAGTTTTTGAGCCTCTGTTCAATGCTGAAGACGCCATCATTTCTGACCAGTTAAACCATGCTTCTATCATTGACGGCGTAAGACTGTGCAAGGCTCAGCGTTTTCGTTACAAGCATAACGACATGGCAGACCTGGAAGAAAGGCTGAAAGAAAGCCAAAACTGTCGCCACCGTATCATTGTAACTGATGGAGTTTTTTCGATGGATGGCACTATAGCCCAAATGGATAAAATTTGTGACCTTGCCGACAAATACAAGGCGTTGGTAATGACGGACGAATGCCACTCTACCGGATTTATGGGTAAAACTGGGCGTGGTGTACCCGAACATTGTGGGGTGATGGACAGGGTAGACATTGTAACAGGTACTTTGGGCAAGGCTATGGGAGGTGCCTCTGGTGGTTTTACTACAGGTAAAAAAGAAATCATAGAAATGCTACGCCAGCGTTCACGTCCTTATTTGTTTTCTAATACGTTGGCGCCCGCCATTGTAGGGGCATCTATCGAGGTATTTAAAATGCTTTCAGAAACCACTGCTTTGCGCGATAAGCTGGAAGACAACACGACCTACTTCCGTGAAAAAATGACCGCTGCCGGGTTCGATATTAAGCCGGGTGTACATGCCATTGTACCTATTATGTTGTACGATGCACCACTTTCGCAAAAGTTTGCCGAAAAACTCCTCGCCAAGGGCATTTATGTCATTGGGTTTTACTACCCGGTAGTACCTAAGGGGCAAGCACGTATTCGAGTGCAAATTTCGGCAGTACACGAACGTCACCATCTTGACAAAGCCATTGAGTCATTTACCGAAGTAGGTAAAGAATTAGGAGTAATATAAATCATTTAAAATATACCTGTCGGTATCTCAGTGCTGGCAGGTATTTTATTGAAACACACATGCAAGACTTACTAAAAGACTATCCGTCGGTAATAGAACAAAAAATAGCCTGGGGCGATATGGACGCGGCACAACATATCAACAATACCGTATATTTTAGGTATTTTGAAAGTGGACGCATTGCTTATTTTGATGAGGTTGGTTTTTCTGATTTTGACCAAATAGGACCTATCCTTGCCGAAACCAGTTGTCGTTACCGCATCCCTTTGATACACCCTGATACTATCTCTATTGCTACCCGAATACAAACAGATAGCTTTTATGAGTTTGGTTTTGTCATGGAACATGTTGTAGTGAGTCACCAACACCAACAAATAGCTGCCAAGGGTACATCGCGCATTGTGAGTTATGATTACTCGAAACGAGAAAAAGCCCCTTTGCCACAGGTGCTCAAAGACAAAATGTTGGCGTATGAACGCAAATAATTAAAACCAATCAAGCCTAAAAAAATGACTTACCAAATTATAGCCCCCACTGCACCCAGAGTGCCTATTGTGATAAGTGTACCCCATTGCGGAGTAGCTTTTCCTGACGATATTAAGTCACAATATGTACCCGAACTGATTGCTCAACCCGACGATACTGATTGGTTTGTAGACCGTTTGTATGATTTTGCCCCAGCCTTGGGTATTACAGTGATTAAAGCGCACTATAGCCGTTGGGTAATAGATTTGAACCGTAACCCTGAGAGCAAACCTTTGTACAATGATGGCAGAGTAATTACAGCATTGACACCTACTACCAATTTCCTGGGTGAGTCATTGTATATAGGGGCAACTCCTGACCCTGCCGAAGTACAACGAAGACTAGAGGCCTATTACTTGCCTTACCACCAGAAGGTAAATGATTTGTTGGATGATTTGCAAAAAGATTTCCCCCATGTGTTATTATACGATGCACATTCTATAAGACAGGTAGTAAAAACCATTCATTCGAATCCTTTCCCTGATCTGTTGTTGGGAAGTAACGACGAGAAATCGGCACATGCAGCGTTAATTAAAATTGCGCTTGAAGGTTTGGCAGCAGGTGATTATTCGCTGGAGCACAATACTCTTTTTAAGGGGGGACACATCACTCGTTCGTTTGGACAACCATCGCGCAAGCGTCATGCACTACAGCTCGAACGCAGCAAGGTTTTGTACATGAACGATGCCGAAACTGAGTATGCTCCTGAGCGTGCCGAAAAGTTAAAAGCAATCTTAAAACCTATGTTTACCCAATTGATAACAGCATTGAAAAACTTGGATTAATATAAGTAAAGCTTTTGATAATCAATTGTTTAAATATTTATAAAGAATAAAGTAGTTGTAGATTACTAGAATTAAATACTGATCTTATAGTTGACTACTTGCAGCTTGTGCTGAATTAAAACTATATTTGCTCAAACTGTTTTAAAAGACCCAGGTACCATTATGGACTTTACGCTCTTTTTCGATGCATTAGACAAGACCCTTTTTGAAGGAATAGCAGGTACTGATACTTGGTATGAGCATGTGCAGGTCTATGATAAAAGACCAATAAAATGGGAGAAAAAGCATTTAGCAATTATTGGGGTAACCGAAGAACGGGGTACCAAAACCAATCAGGGAGTGGCAAAAGCCGCCAACGAAATTCGTAAACGCCTGTATCGCCTGAAGAAAGGCAAAGGGGCTTATCAGATTGTAGATTTAGGTAATTTACGTAGTGGGATGAGTCTCGAAGAAACCTACACTCGTTTGCGTCAATCTTGTGAGTTTTTACTCAATAAAAACGTGATCCCCATTGTATTAGGAGGGTCACACGACCTGACTTTGGGGCAGTTTTTAGCATACGAACAGGCAGGTAAAATTATCAATATGGTAAATGTAGATGCTTGCATAGACCTTGAGCAAACCCCCTTGCCAGATATGAGCACTTGCCATGTACATAAAATGCTTACTCACCAACCCGGTTATTTGTTTGCTTTTAGTCACTTAGGCTACCAAAGTTACCTTAACTCCCCTAAAACCCTCGAAACCCTCGAAAAACTCAATTTTGATGCGTACAGTGTAGGACAAATGCGGGACGACCTGAATGAAATAGAACCAGTGGTGCGCAACGCTGATATGTTGAGCTTTGACCTGACCGCCATCAAAATGAGTGATGCTGTAGGCAACCGAAATGCGCAAAACTTTGGGCTAACTGGAGAAGAAGCTTGTCAGATTTGTTGGTATGCGGGGTTAAGCGCACGCTTGAGCTCTATTGGTTTTTATGAGTACAACCCCGATGAAGATGTGCGCCATCAAACGGCTTCGTTGATTGCTACCATGATTTGGTATTTTGTAGAGGGGTATTATCACCGCACCGATGAGCTCAATTTTAATGGCAATGCCTTTATGAAATATGTAGTTTCGAGACTAAACAACTCCAGCAACATTATATTCTATAAACACAAGGTTACCCAAAAATGGTGGATGGAAGTGCCTTACCCTCAGACTGTTACTTCTAATAAAGAAAAAATGATTGTGCCCTGTAGTTATAAAGATTACCAAAAAGCCAGCCGTGGAGATATACCCGATCGTTGGCTGATGACTTATAATAAGTTGGGGTAGTTTTTTGGAACGATGAGTAATCAATGCTGGTATTGCTTTGTGGCTAAATGGCTTTTGTCAGGTTAGAGGCTGTCTAATAAATTTGAGGAGAATATTCTGTTAAAAGAGAATTATACCCTCCAGGTTTTAAAAAACCTGGAGGGTATAAAATTTATTAGGAATGGTGTAAAAATAAATTTCTATGGTTTAATAAAATATTTTGTTGCTAGACGAGGCAAAAAATCGGCTAATAGCAGCGCTATTCGGCTATTTTTTAACAAAGTATAGCCTCAAAAGATGAGGTTAAGAATGTAAATTTATTTTGGTACCATTCCTTAGGCTTGATGGGCGTGTAAAAAACTCAAATCGTTGAGTAAAAAACGGATTTCTAAAAGCCTTTGCTCTAAATGTTGGGCAACATTGACTAAACCTGGTTGTTGACAATGTTCAATGAGTACGTCAGCATTGAGCGCAAAAGCCTCGATACGGCTACGAACCGATTGTTCGAATAATGTAATGTCTAAAGCAATGGGTGCCTCTACACTTTGGGCAGCTGATACAAATGTTTTATATTGCATGCTAATAAATATTTATTGTTTATTAAAAGCCCTTGAGGGAAGTCTCCAAACTAATACCTCTTGGGCTATATTCTCACCCTGAGAATATGGTGTAAAGATAACAAAAAAACCATCAAAATCAAAGGTTTTTGAGTTTTAATATGTTGATATTCAGTGGCTTATATATTGCACTTGCTTGCATTACAACTACCTTAAAAATACTTCCTTATGCCCTCATTTCAATGCATTGATTACAATAAAATGCGGTATTGACTCCCCATACACTGGAGCTGTAGTGTGCCAATTTTCAGCCTTAAGTTTGCAATGGGCCAAGGACTAAAAGCTGTAGACTATTACTATATTTGCGCCAGCAAATTAATTTCTAATAGAACAATGACAAAACCCAATAAATTTATTGTAATAGAAGGGCTGGACGGTTCAGGTAAGTCAACCCAGCTTAAGCTCATCACGGCTCACTTGCAAAATGCAGGTATCAAGTACCAACACATTCATTTTCCGGTCATGAGCGAGGGTTACTATGGACAACTTACAGCTGAATTTTTACGTGGTGATTTGGGTGCCCTAAACCAGGTACACCCCAAAATAGCTGCTTTGATATTTGCGGGCAACCGGGTAGAGCATTTGGCGCAAATCAAGCAATGGCTTGCCGATGGGTACGTAGTCATTGCCGATCGTTATGTCAACTCTAACATTGCTTTTCAATGTGCTAAGTTTGACAACCAAACAGAAAAAGACACCCTCAAGAAGTGGATTCTAGAGTTTGAATATGAATTTAATTTGCTGCCTCGACCGGCTTCTTCTCTGTTTTTAGATGTGCCTTTTGCTTCGATTAAAAAATCGTTAACCAACCAACGCGAAGGCGACGATCGTGCCTATTTACAAGGTAAAAGCGATATTCACGAAGACTCACTCGATTTGCAAGAAAAAGTGCGCCAAGAGTACTTGCAGATGGTCAAAGAACAACCCGATTTTCATTTGGTCAAATGTTCAGACGAGGACGGAAATTATTTGCCCCCGGAGCAAATTCATGCCGAGATAAAAGCAAGGTTTGATCAATTGAGCGAAGGATAAATGATTACCTTAGAAAGAACTCATTCGGACAACGAAGATTTTATAGAGCTCATCAAACACCTGGATGCTTATCTGAAGGTGCAAGATGGAGAAGATCATGATTTTTATGCCCAATACAACAAGGTAGACGCTATACGCTGGGTGCTAGTGGCTTATAGCAATGGAGTAGCGGCAGGCTGTGGGGCTATCAAACCTTACAATGAGCAAACCATAGAACTCAAACGCATGTTTGTGCACCCCGATCATCGAGGTAAGGGTATTGCCCAGACAATGCTGCAACATTTGGAACAGTGGGCTGCAGAAGAGGGGTTTACCACTTGTGTATTGGAAACTGGAGTAAAGCAAGTAGAGGCGATTAGGTTATATACCAAGGCGGGTTATGAACTGATGGATAACTACGGGCAATATGCTGGGTTAGCCACAAGTGTATGTATGAAGAAAGCGTTGAAGTAGGCGAGTGTAGTTGAGCGATATACTCAGTGATTGTAATGAAAATAAAAAACAAGCGACCTTATCTTGTGATAAGATCGCTTGTGAGTTTAATACTGCCCAGTAGACAACATGACCAGCGTACAGGCAAACACAGGCTCTATGCCATTGTCTTTGGCAAGCTGCGCCAACTCCATGTTTTCGGTACCAGGATTAAAAATCAAGCGTTTGGGCTTGGTTTTCAATATATAGTCGTACCATTCGCTTTGGTGGCGAGCCCCAATATATAGCGTAATGGTATCTATATTGCTGATTACCTTTTTGTCATTGATGATGTCTTTGCCAAATACTTGTCCCTTTTTTATACCCACCGGAAAAATCTCGTGACCATGTCCAGCGAGGCGGTCTGCCGCCAAAAAAGCATAACGTGAGGGGTTGGTGGTTGCTCCTAGAATCAGTGTGTTTTTCATTGGTTGATTTACTTTTTTTTAGTTATTCTGAGGGAGGTGTTTGTGCTGTTTTTTCCTCTTCCTTTTGTTCATTCAGCACCTTTACATCGTCTTGTACTTGCTTGGCTATATGCCAAAAATTTTCCTCAGTAATTTTAGCCAACTTTTCTTTTTGTTCTTCTGTAATTTGTAGTGTACTCATAATTTAGGGTATTTTAACTATACAAACATTTATTGTATAACCAATGTTCTGAAGGATAAGGGAGCAATTAAAAAATAGTATACCTGTTCTTTGCAAGCTATTTTATTCTGAGACGCGGCACTTTTTAAAGTCATAGCAGAGCTACGGCTGCAAAAAGTAACAAAGTCTCGGGGCAAAAGAGCAGCTACAAAATGGGTAAGTTATTTCTTGTTTGCTCCCTAAACAAGCCTGCCAAACCAGTCTTATCGAGCACTTAGAGTACTATTTTTATTTAAAAAAATCAAATAAACTTCAATAACCCTACTTATTTGTCTGATAACCAGTTTTTTATATTTTTGCATACAAGGAGTAATTTGGATAAAAAACAGTTAACAGTGCCGGATATTTTTGAAAACACTTGGGGGAGTTAACAGATTCTGGCGAATGTTGATTAACTTTATAATAACAATTGACATCAAGTTTATAGCAAACAGGCAGGCAATTTTGCTAAGAGCTTGTTTGGACTTTCGTTTTTGAGAGTAGTTGTGATGAATTTGCTAGTAGTATGCGTTAGATTTTGAGTGAATAGCAGCGCTATTGACGAAAAATATAACAAAGTACTGCTAGTCAAAGTCGCACTAGGACGCCAAAGAATGAACTCCAAACAAGCTCTAAAAGCTGACCTGCCCTCATTCAAAACAAGAATAAATGCTTTTTAAAATATACAGTTCTTCGGCAGGTTCGGGCAAAACCTACACGCTTACCAGAGAGTACCTGAAACTTGCCTTGCAAGGAGACCAACCTCACTACTTCAAATACATTTTGGCCATCACATTTACCAATGATGCTGCCAATGAAATGAAGGCACGTATTGTCAATGCTTTGCAAGGGTTTGCCCAACCCGATACACTAGACGATAAAGCCCGAAAAGGGAGCGATCAGTTGTTGTTTGGCATAGCCGAAGAGCTAGAGGTAGCGCCTGACAAACTCAGAATAAGAGCGCAAAAAGTATTTGTCAAAATTATTTATAACTACAGCGACTTTGCCGTAAGTACCATCGACCGATTTGTCAATAAAATTACCACGGCTTTTACCCAAGAACTAGACATTCCTTATAACTATGATGTAGACCTGGACACCGATAAATTATTAGAAACTGCTATAGACCGGGTGTTGGCAAAGGTAGGGCGAGAAACCAAAGAAAACCTGTCGAACATACTGGTAGATTGGGCAGAAAAGAAGGCAGAAGAAGGTAAAAACTGGGGACAAATTGCGCCCGAACTTGCTGACTTTTCTAAAGATTTGATGAATGAAAGATCTTATAACTACCTCAACCAGTTGAAACAATTGACTGTAGATGACTTTCAAGTTATCAAAGAAGAACTCTTTAATTATAAGAAAAACCTTAAGAGTCAAATTGTAACCATTGCCGAACAAGGCCTGAGCCTAATGCAAGCGCAAGGGGTGGGAGTCAATGATTTTTTTCAGAAAGCCAAAGGGGTAGGGGGCTACTTTCAAAAACTGGCTCAAGGCAAAGACCTGGAAAAACCTGCCAACAGTTATGTAATGCAAGCATTGAATAATAATAAGTGGTATTCGGGCAAGGCGAACCCTGGTATAGACGCCATTGCCCCCTCGCTTGCCCAAGACATTGCCCACTTACGAAACCTGAAAAGCATTTACCTGTTGGTATCGTTGATTACCCCACACATTTACAAAATGGCGTTGATCCACGAGGTAGAAAGTGAACTGGAAGAATTAAAAACAGAAAATAACTCGATTCACATTTCGGACACCAACAAAAAAATAGCCGAGATTATCTCTAACGAACCCGTACCTTTTATTTACGAAAGGGTAGGGGAGAAGTACAACCATATTCTGATAGATGAGTTTCAGGACACCTCAGTGCTGCAATGGCAAAACCTATTGCCACTGGTAGAAAACAACCTTGCCGAGCACAATTTTAACCTGATAGTAGGCGATGCTAAGCAAGCGATTTACCGCTGGCGAGGTGGCGAAATGGAGCAGTTGGTTCATTTATATAAAAACAATATTGGGGCATTGCTTCAGCCCTCGTTGATGCAAGAAAACACCTTTAACTTGCTGCGCGACCGTTATGCTACTTTGCACCAAAACCATCTGGCAGCCCAGTTGAAACACAACTACCGCAGTACTCGTGAGGTGATAGAGTTTAACAACAGTTTCTTTCGAGATTTGGTAGACATTTACCGTCACGAGTTTCCATTGCTTGATCAAATATACGATGAGGATTTTGAACAGGCGATTCCCGAACAAAACACCAAAACCGGAGGACACGTAGAAATACAATTTGTAAACAAAGACACCTACCATACCGATACCCTTGAGTATATTTTGGTCACCATTTCTACGGCGCTCAACCAGGGTTTTGCCAAAAAAGACATTGCCGTGCTCACCCGTAGTAATGGCAGTGGGCAGGAAATAGCTGTTTTTCTGAAAAGTAAAGGCTTTCCGGTGATTTCTCAAACCTCTTTGTTGCTTGCCAGTGACGACAAGGTACACTTTATCATTGCTTTTCTTAAGCTAATCAAAAACCCGCACGACCGCTTGTTAAAGTCTGAGGTATTGTATTTATTTTATCGGGTGATCAAGCGTATTACCCCTGATGATATGATAAATAATGTAATTAAAAGCTTGATTACAAAACCTATAGCCGAGTTTTTTGAACACATCCAAGGCGAGGGGTATGACATTAGCCAAGGAATGTTACAGCAATTGGGAGTCTACGAATTGGTAGAGAAACTGATAGAAATATTTGGATTATTTGAGCACCAAAACCGCCTAGAGTATTTGTTTCGTTTTCTTGACTTGGTGATTGAGTTTAACTTGCAAAAAAATACAACTTTGACCGATTTTCTGGAGTATTGGGAAGATAAAAAAGACGTAGTAAGTGTCAATACCCCCAAAGATCAAGATGCTATTACCATTACTACCATCCATAAATCCAAAGGGTTGGAGTATTCGGTGGTTATTTTGCCATTTGCCGAATGGGAGTACACCCCCAAACGTAACTCTACTATGTGGATAAACCTACCCCGTGAGGAGTTTACTTTTAAGCATTCTAGCAATTATTTAAGCACTTCTATAGTGCAAGTAAGCAGCAAGTTGGCTGATACGTTGGTGGCCGACCAATACCACAATGAAATAGAAAAAACATTTATAGAAAATGTAAACTTATTGTATGTAGCTTTTACCCGTGCTGTAGATCGTTTGTATATTTTTACCCGCCTTGAAAACTTTGCTTCTAAAAAGCCCCCAAAAAGAGTAAGTACCTTGATGCATCAATACTTGCTCAACCGACAGTTTTGGGAAGAAGGCAATGCTACTTATCCTATAGAAATGGGTGAGCCCAAAGCGCAGGGTGAGGCAACAGAAGAGGACGAAGACAAGTATTTTTATATAGATGAGCTCATCTCTACCGATATTCATAAAAGAGTAAAAAACACTGCCAAATGGAAGCGGTCGTTGACTGAAGAAGGTACAGAACAACCTGCCGAAGAAACCTCCGAGCAAGTATAAACTACACAGGTATTGGCTACAGCCAAAAAGCTCAGCGATTAACCAACCGTTGAGCTTTTTGGTGATATGTAGCTTAATCTTATTGTCCTAACAATATATCGGCAAGTAATTGTGCCAAAATATAATCGGCAAACAAAATAGCAATGGTACTACTGGTCACCGCATTGGTGCTTGATTGCCCTACCTCTAATGCTCCCCCGGTGGTAAAAAAGCCCTTGAAGGCTGATATAGAAGATATGAGGTAAGCAAATACAAAGGATTTGATAATAGCAAAGTAGATACCCCCTGGGTTAAAATCCCAACGGATGCCATAAATGTACTGCGATTCAGTAAGAGCGCCAGTGATTGTGCCTGATATAAAACCACCCATAATAGACAAAAACCCGGCGATGACGCATAACATTGGAATGGTGATTAAAGCTGCCGTAATTTTGGGTAGTACCAGGTAAGAGGCAGCGTTGATACCCATCACGTCTATAGCATCTACTTGTTCGGTAATACGCATAGTGCCGAGCCCACCAGCAATGTTTGAGCCCACTTTACCTGCCAGCACAATACAAGTAATGGTAGGGGCAAACTCTAGTATTGCCATATCGCGTACAATGGTACCTATTACATACAAAGGTATGGCAGGACTCACCAGGTTATAAGCGGTTTGTACTGCGGCTACTGCTCCTATAAAAGTAGCCGTAATAGCTACAATAAATACGGAGTCTATGCCTATACGCATACATTCATCTATGGTCAGGCGCACATATACTTTAAAACGTTCGCGGTTGTAAAATAAGCTTGCAATAAAAATACAGTATTTGCCTAAAGTCTGCATATTGTTTTAATGATCAATTCTGTTCTGAGATTTTAAAAGTACATATTTTATCATCGACTTATGAACAATTTGCCTGATAAAATATGTTTGCCTTGTATATTTGAGTTTTGATACAAGCGATTTCTGTAAACGAAGTTATGATGAAATTTGTTAAAACCATAAGGGCTAATGTAACTTTACCCAATACGCAAAAAATAAAGATTTGTAAACAATCACTAATTTCAAAGGTTAAAATTCTTTTGCCCGGTTTTAAAACAGTATTTTATGAATCTGTAGGCAACTTTCTTACAAAAACCAGTGTATCGTTGATACATTACCCAAAGCCAACTGGCGCATGAACAAAACATATATTCACTCCATAGGAACCGCCAACCCGGTTCATCAGATTGCCCAACAAACTACTGCTGAGTTTATGGTAAAATTTCTGGACTTATCGCCTCGTGAGGCACGCAAGCTCCAGCTATTGTACCGTGCTACGTCTATCGACTATCGCTATTCGGTACTGGAAGATTACACAAAGACCAACAATTTTGATTTTTATCCCAATACAGGCAATACGTTTCCTTCTACTGCCCAACGCATGCAGCAATACGAACAACATGCTGCTTCTCTGGCTACAGCCGCAGTAGCTGATTGTTTACCCGCTAATTTTGCTGTAGCTGAAATTACTCACCTGATTACAGTAAGTTGCACAGGTATGTATGCCCCAGGGCTTGACATAGAATTGGTAGAAAAACTGGGTTTAAGATATTCAGTACAGCGCACTTGTATTAATTTTATGGGCTGTTATGCAGCTTTCAATGCGCTCAAAATGGCCGATACGATTTGTCGTGCTACCCCCAAGGCCAAGGTGTTGGTGGTAGGGGTAGAGCTGTGTACGTTGCATTTCCAAAAGTCGACTGCTAAAGATGACCTGGTGGCCAACGCCATTTTTGCCGATGGAGCAGCGGCAGTATTGCTTCAGGGGCATCCGCCTGCTCATAAAGCCATTGCTCTGGAGGGTTTTTATTGTGACCTGGAGCCCGATGGCAAAGGAGATATGGCGTGGCATATCAAAGACCATGGCTTCGAGATGAAGCTTTCGTCTTATGTACCTCAATTGCTCGAAGGCAAACTTAAGGCATTGGTAGGCAGATTGTTGCAAAACTATCAACTCAATATGCCTGATATAGAACTGTTTGCCATTCATCCTGGTGGGCGTCGTATATTAGAGCGCATCGAACAAAGTTTGGGTATTCCCAAAAAAGCCAACGCTACTGCTTACGAGGTTTTAAAGCAATACGGCAATATGTCGTCAGTTACAGTGTTGTTTGTGCTCAAGCGTTTATTGGAGCAAGTAGGAGAGGAGCACCACGACCAGCGTATTCTGAGTATGGCTTTTGGTCCGGGGCTTACCCTGGAGTCGGCATTAATGAAGGTGTTTTGCCCAAATGATTAGGTTGACATTGACCGCAATAAAAAATACCAACTTCTCATAAAGAAGTTGGTATTCAGAAAGACTAATTATAAACACACTCCGTTAGTGAGTATTTTTGATATTTTTATGGTTGTTGCTTACCTGTGTCAGGCACTTCGCAGCACTCGATGCTGGTGTGGTGACGATGCTTTACAATTTTGGGGCTTAGGTAAGGAATGCCCAAATTGAGCCCTCTTACAATAAGCAATACCGCCAGGGTAATGGTAAACACAGGTACTAGTTTGTACATGCGGGTTTTGAGCTGAGGTTTGATAAAGTTGCCTGCCAGTGCCACCGTGAGCATTACCGGAAAAGTTCCTGCACCAAACAGCGCCATATAAGCCATTGCGTGGGTTACACTTCCTGTAGCTATAGCCCCCGCCATTGCCAAGTATACCAATCCACAAGGCAAAAAGCCGTTCAAGGTGCCAATCAATACATAAGACTTGGCTGTTTTTTGCTTAAACAAATGCCCCAGGTTTTGTTTTACCCTAAATACCAGCTTTTGCACAGGACGCAACATGTCAAGGCGGCGGGTAAGGCGACCAGGCAAGATAAAAAATAACAAGATGAGCACCCCAACACCAATAGATAACCACTGCTGGGCACCAGACAATACCACACCTCGCCCCAATATACCTACAATAGCCCCCAACAAAGTGTAGGTGAGTATTCGCCCCAGGTTATACAATACTCTACTTTTGATCAGTTGGGCATTGTTACGCTTGCTAATCGGTAAAGCAAAGGCAATAGGACCACACATGCCCACACAGTGGAAACTACCCAATAAACCCAATATAAATGCAGTGTATAATAACATAAGTACTAAGACAGAGTTAAAAATTGTTTGATTGCTCTATGGTGCGCGAAGCGTAAATTCTTATGTTTGATCATTGCTACACTTTGTAAAAGCTAAACCATCAAACCAAAGCTGAGCTTGCCCCTTCTTTCTAAACCTTAATCTCCACGTTACCATCTTTGGCAATGATAATTCGCTTTTCTACATAGTATTTTTTTTGAGCATCTTGCCAGTTAATCTTTATTCGCCAAAACCCTTTGTCAAGCTTTCGGTTGGCTATAGGAATAAGCTGTATACCATCGGTGCCAGTTTCTACTGGCACTGTAAAATCTTTACGAGCATTTGCTGGTCGGAAAAACGTGACTTGCCCTTTCGTAGTATTTTTAGGGAATTTGAGCTTAAAAGTTTGATGTTCGCTGATATACTGAAAAGCAAAGCCTTCTTTTAGATTTTGAACATTCTTTAGCTTGTTAATTTCGTTTTGATACTCAATCTCTTCTTTATAATAATCTTTAGACACCAAGTGAATGTCATCCTGACGCATTGCCTTGACCACCATAAACATGATCATACCCACAAATACGATAATTACTCCAGTGATTTTGTGTCCCCAATTCATAGTTTTATATATTTTTGAAGCCAGCAACCCCTTTAGTTACTGACTTTTGATGTTAAGATTTGAAATTTGCTTTTTTGGTTCGAAAGTGCAACTTGTGTCAACCTCCTGGCCCTAAAAATACTGTATGGATAGTTTCTATTTTTTGTTTGCTATCCCATACCTCTATTTCTACCTCAGTTTTAAGAGATTTTACCTCACCTGGAGGTAGTTCCAAGACAAATACCCCCTCAGCAGTTTCGCTTTTTGCTACTTTAAGCGTATTACCTGCAAAGTGAATTTTACCCTTGCTATTTTTAAGTTTAAAAGTAAAAGAGGCATTTTCGTTACTCTTATTGATAATGCGGGCATTGTATACATTGGTAATATTGCCATTCGGTTGTTCGTTGTACAAAGAGCCAGGCGCACGCAATAAAGTAACCTCATACTTGCCACGCTCCATCAATAAAAAAGCCTGTAAACCAACAAGAATAAATAAAACGGCGGTGTAAGCAAGCACTCGTGGGTTACGTAGCTTCCAATTGGTTTTGTTTTCAATGTTATTGTGTGAGGCATACCTGATCAACCCCTTGGGCTTTTCTATCTTTTCCATGACAGCATCGCAGGCATCTATACAAGCAGTGCAGTTTACACACTCCATTTGCGAGCCATTGCGAATATCGATACCAGTAGGGCACACATGTACACAAAGCTTACAGTCTACACAGTCGCCTTGTGGTTTTTCCAGGTCATCCAGTTTCAACGGTTTATTGCTATTTGCGGCGCTTTGTTTTTTCTTGAGTTTTCCTCTGGGTTCACCGCGTTCAAAATCGTAAGCTACCCCTACCGAATCTTTGGTAAGCAACACGCTTTGTAAGCGACCATAAGGACATACTGCTATACAAGCTTGCTCACGAAACTTGGCAAATACGCCATAAAAAACCCCTGTAAACGCCATTAGTCCAACAAATCCGGCAAGATTTTCTGTAGGAGGTTTAGATATAATAGCAATGGTTTGCTCAATGCCTACCATATAGGCCATTGCTGCGTGGGCAATAAGCAGTGAAATGGCAAAGAAAATAAGTTGTTTGCTTGTTTTACGAATAACCTTGTCTTTGTCCCAAGGGCGTTTGTTGAGTTTCCGCTGTTGGTTAGCGTCGCCTTCTATCCAATACTCTATGCGGCGAAAAACCATTTCCATAAAGATAGTTTGGGGGCAAGCCCAACCACACCATACACGCCCAAAAGCTACAGTAAACAAAATAATGAATACAAAAAAAGTGATGGTAGCAAGTACAAAAAGGTGAAAATCTGCCGGCAGAAACAACCTGCCAAACAAGACAAACTTGCGCTCAAAAACATTGAACAAAAACAAAGGGTTACCATCTATTTTGATCAATGGTGCCCCAAAAAATAAGATGAGTAACACCACTGACACCAGTTTACGGCGATTGTAATACCTACCTTTAGGCTTTTTAGGATAAAGCCATACACGTTTGCCCTTGTCGTCTACAGTGGCAATAGTGTCACGGTACTCTTCCGTGTCGATAATATCTTCTAAACTATTCATGTGTTTATTAATTGTCTTTTTTACGATGGTCTTTCTATACAGGGCAACTTGCCTAATGGCCCTTCAATTATGTGCTTATCTTTCTGGTAAAACTTACAGGCAGATACTCAATGATCTGTTTTGTCTGTAAGCCCCTCTATCATAGCCTGAGATATCAACTGATATACTTTTTTCCAGGCAGTTTTCATTTCGTGTGTCCAGGCATTGCCCAACACTTGAGCAAGCATATAAAGAAATGCATTGCCAAAAGCTGTGAAGTAAGCTGGTTTTACTTGATAGTTAACATGTCGTTTTGCCAAAAACTTTACTTCCTCTTTAATGTTGTCCAGTTTGTTCAATTTGGTTACAATCAAAGTGATAGAAGACATCAGCTTTTGATTTTGGATATGTGTGTTTGATTGAAACAAGCGTTTTACTTGTGGATTTTGCTTAAACAAATAGTTATAAAAAGTATCGCCTGCTTCATCTCGATGCGCCAATACCGATACCCACGAATTGCGCACTAAATTTATGTCTTGTGTTGTCATTATTAATTACCTGATCATCAATACCAGACAAGCGGGCTGCTACACAACTGTAAGCAGCCCCTGCTGCCGGTATATTCCCTATTTCTTTGCTTCCAGTTTTTTACCTTGAGGTTCTTTGGCGTTGGCAGGTTTGGTACCCTGTAGAGTCAAAATATAGCTTGCTACATTTTGCATTTCTTCAGGCTTTAAGTCTTTCTTCCAAGCCTTCATCCCGTTTTTGGCCCCATATTTAATGGTTTTAAACACTCCTTTAATGTCGCCACCATACAACCAGTAGGCGTCAGTAAGGTTAGGGCCAATGCCTCCCTCAGCATTTTTACCGTGACAGGTAACGCAGTTCTTGACAAAAATTGCTTTACCACCATCAAGCGCAGCAGCATCATCTTTTACAAACTTCACACTGTTTTCGTCAATGTTGTTTGCCTGAGTTTTTTTGTAAGCCTCTACCTGTTTGGCAGCCACCGCCATTTCGGTTTCAAACTCTTCTATTTGGTTAGGCAATGTACCTGTTACCTCATATAAGGCAATATATACTACCGCAAACACAATACAGATATAAAAGAGTGCTGTCCACCAAGGAGGCAAGTGGTTGTCCAGTTCGCGAATGCCATCATACTCGTGGTCAAGCATAATGTCTTCCTCGTCTTCAAGTGCTACTCGGTAGTTTTGCTTGTTCATCCAGTTTTTCCACATACCAGTGAGCAAACCGTCAGGTTTCAAACCTTTTTCGCGTTGGTCTTTCAACAAAATAATGTTGAGCATAGCTACCACATACATAGACACCGTAAGCACCAATACTGCAGCCACAATCAGTAATACAATGAGCATTACCATCATAAACTCAGATTTGGGCATGCCAAAATAACTTGGTTCCTGGGCGGCAGTTCCTTGTGCCCATAATGGAGCAACACTGAGCAAAGTGAGCATTGCCGCCAGCCACTTTGCTTTTTTGTTGAGTTTGAGCAGACCTGTTTTTTGCCAGATCTTATATATTACTTGTCTCATGACTGTGTATTTTCAGAGTGTTGAGATTCATTTTTTGTTACATCTAAATCCAGCGGTAAATGCCTCATTTCGCTGATGTGTTTTTTGTCTACCTTGAATAACCATATAATGAGTAGTAGAAAAAAACTAAAAAATATGATGAGTGAAATCACCGGAAAAACCTCGATGTTTTGAACTTGTTCGAAATAATGTTTAAACATTTTTTATGGTTTTATTGCTTCACTGTCAAGGGAGCTTAATGCCAGCCCTTTGACAGTGAAACCATTGAACAATCGTTATTTTTGGCTGACCTGATCTTGGTCTTTCACCTTAATGTCGGTTCCCAGGCGCTGTAGGTAGGCAATCAAAGCCACAATCTCTTTGTCTTTGCTTACCTTTATTTTATCCTTGGCAAGTTGCGTCACTATCTCAGTAGCTTGCTTGTCCATTTCATCAGCCGCCTGATTTTCAAACCCTTCAGGGTAAGGAACCCCCAAAGTTCTCATCGCATTTATTTTAGCCTTGATGCCATCTCTGTCATAGGTTTGGGTCATAAGCCAGGGGTAAGGAGGCATAATAGAGCCCGGAGATGTAAGGCGTGGGTCGAGCATGTGGCGATAGTGCCAGTTGTGTCCATACTTGCCACCCAAACGGTGCAAATCAGGACCAGTGCGTTTAGAGCCCCACAAAAATGGGTGATCGTATACAAACTCGCCGGCTTTAGAGTATTGTCCTCCTTCAGGGTCGTAGCGTTCTACCTCAGAGCGGAACGGACGAATCATTTGAGAGTGACACCCTACACAACCTTCCCTTATATACAAGTCACGCCCTTCGAGCTCTAGTGGCGTATAAGGTTTCACTGCGGCAATAGTAGGCACATTAGATTGGATCAGGAAAGTAGGCATCAATTCTATCAATCCACCAATTAAAATAGCAATGGTAGTCAATACCGTAAACAAAATAGGCTTACGCTCAAGTACTCGGTGCCATGCACCTTTATGAACAGCATGTTGTTTGGTTTCCATAGGAGGAGCCTCAGCATCTTCGTTGGCAAGGAACTTACCTTGACCAGCCGTTTTCCAAAGGTTATATGCCATAATGAAAGCACCCGTAAGGTAAAGCAAACCACCAAAAGCACGGAGTGCATACATGGGTACAATCTGTAGGGTAGTATCCAAAAAGTTTTTGTAAGTAAGCAAACCATCTGGTTCAAACTGTTTCCACATCAAGCTTTGGGTAAAACCAGCCCAATACATAGGCAAAGCATAAAAAATGATTCCGAGTGTGCCTATCCAGAAGTGAATATTGGCAAGGCGGGTAGAAAACAACTTGGTTTGCCACATACGTGGTACCATCCAGTAAAGCATACCAAAAATAATAAAACCGTTCCAGCCCAAGCCACCCACGTGTACGTGAGCTACGATCCAGTCGGTGTAGTGAGCAATGGCATTTACATTCTTTAACGACAGCATTGGCCCTTCAAAAGTAGCCATACCATAAGCAGTAATCGCCACTACCATAAACTTAAGAATGGGGTCTTCACGTACCCTGTCCCAAGCGCCACGCAAAGTCAAAAGACCATTCAACATACCCCCCCATGAAGGAGCTATCAACATAATAGAAAAAACAACCCCTAAGCTCTGTGCCCAACCTGGCAATGAGGTATATAATAAGTGGTGAGGGCCTGCCCAGATGTAAATAAATATCAATGCCCAGAAGTGAATAATGGAGAGCTTGTAAGAATATACCGGACGATTGGCTGCTTTGGGCAGGTAATAATACATAATACCCAAAAATGGAGTAGTTAAGAAAAACGCCACTGCGTTGTGACCATACCACCACTGCACCAGTGCGTCTTGTACTCCAGCATACAAATAATAACTTTTGGTAAAGCTGATAGGCAACTCAAATGAGTTTACCACGTGCAATACCGCTACTGTGATAAAGGTAGCTATGTAAAACCAAATAGCCACATACATATGTCGCTCACGTCGCTTGATAATGGTACCAATCATATTGATACCAAACACCACCCAAATCAGCGTAATGGCAATGTCTATAGGCCACTCAAGCTCAGCGTATTCGTGGCTGGTAGTGATACCCAGAGGCAACGTGATAGCTGCTGCAACTATGATCAGTTGCCAGCCCCAGAAGTGCACCCGGCTAAGCGCATCGCTAAACATGCGGGCTTTGAGCAAACGTTGCATAGAGTAATACACCCCGGCAAACATAGCGTTACCTACAAAGGCAAATATGATGGCGTTGGTGTGGAGGGGTCGGATACGCCCAAAAGAAGTGTAGGGTATTCCGAAGTTGAATTGAGGAGCAAAGAGTTGTATGGCTATCAAAAGCCCTACCGTCATCCCCACAATAGCAAATACTACAGTGGCAATGACAAATAGCCTTACAATCCCATTGTCGTACCGAAATTTTTCTACTTGCATGATTTAAAAGTATAAGTTTAAGGGTATTCTAATCGCAATGTGGTTCAAAAGTAGGCACAAGCCTTTCGGTAACAAATGACATCTAACAGAGCAAAAACTGACAATTGTCATCTTTTGAAATGACCTCTTGATTTTGTGGTGGTTGGTAACTTTGATGATTGTTGTTGATGTACTTGCCAAAATAGGAGGGAAGCTCAATGAGGTGGTATGATTTGCTTGAAGTAGTTGTACTTACACCAATAACGAAAGGCTCTTATTAAGCATCCTGCGGATACATTTTAAGAGTGTACGAAGTTTTTAAAATCTCTGATATACAGGTGTTTATGTATAACGCAAAGCGATAAGTGTAGGGGCAATCCCTTGCTGTAATGCAATGGAAGTTCGCGGTTTATCGGAATGGTTGCCCTAGTGCAGAGCAAACATGAGCATACAATGACCCTTCAGCCCAATTCTTTATAAGAGCCTAACGAAATACCGCACCCATTACGAAATAACGTATAAAAATCCTTGTTTTTAGCTTCCCTTATTTTCATAAAAGTAAAAAAGTAAAATTTTATTTCACTGATTATCAATTACTTAAAAAATAATTTCAGGCTAAAAAGCTTTTGGTCTTAGGTTTGAATATATACTAACCAAAGATATTTAATAAGCTTTGTGGTTAGGA
>NZ_CANLRP010000056.1 GCF_947493425.1 uncultured Microscilla sp.
ATCCAATAGATTTTAAAGATACATTGTCTATTGGAGCCATTCACAGATTTTAAAATGGAGGATGGCGAACATGTTGTCTTTAGTGAAGATCTTATAGTCACGTCAGCACTTCCAACTAAAAACTCCCGACTATTTAGTAGCTATATAATACAAATCTAAACTCTCGTCGGGGCGATCGCTTAGGTAATAGTCGTCAAAATTGATTTGTGCTACCAGTGAATTATCTTGCTTTTGCAACTTCTTACGGTTCATTCTATTCAAAATATCGTAAGGTACTTGTAGCACTTGGCGTGGCAAACGATACTGTAGGTTAAAAACATCCCAACGGGTAATTTTTTCTACCGACTTTTTATTTTGGTTATAATAATCCATCACCTTTTCGTTGCCTTTTACTCCGTGGGTATCTACCTGACTAAAATATCTCCCCATTAATGTGGCAAGCTCTTGTGCAGTATATTCACGGATATGCCAAGGGTTACGCGTAAGCGAATATTTAATATTAGGAGTAGTGATCAAAGCTTTGCCACCTGGCTTCAGCACCCGGTTGATTTCCTTCAAATATAAGTTGTCATCTTTGATGTGTTCTATTACCTGAAAAGAAACCACAAAATCATAAGTATTGTCTTGCAACCCAGTAAAAGGAGGGATGTTTTGTGAAAGAAAAGTAAAATCTTTGTATTGTTCTGATAGCCATGCTATCAACTTATCATTTTTGTCTATAGCAGTATACTGGTCACATACTTTTTGCAAAGTTTCCAGTCCACGACCAAAGCCACAGCCTATCTCCAGCAAATTGCCACTGACATATTTGATAGCCTCTTCGTAGGCAAAAGTCAATCTTTGGTGAACAGGATTGTCAGAAACTATCTCGTTAGATGTTATTTCGGTAGTCTTAAACATAATAAATAATGTTTAATCAAACATTGCCCGCATCTAACAGGGTGCAGCTACAGACAAGCCTGAAAAAATAGATATAGAATGCAAAGTTACAAAGCATTGAGCACATTCTATCTATTTTAACGTTATTTAGCACTTGTAGTATTGTGTTCCTCTTCCTCTTCTATGTCTTTCTCTATCCCTCTAATCCCTTTAAACAACGCGTTAAGGGCATTGATAAGCATGAGTATGCCTACCAAAATAACGAAATGGTCTTTGTGTAAGCGTAAGTGAACAAAATCTTTGACAACCACATGCACCATGTCATAGATACTGACTACAATTAACGAAATGCTCACTACTAATTGGTAAATGGGGTGGTTGATGAGTTGATCAATGCCATTTAATATTTTTTTCATATATATCCTCATTAGTTCGTAATGAAATTTAATAATAAATGTGATGTAAGTCAATCAACCCATACAACAAAGTAAGGGAGCAATTAAAAAATAGGATACTGGTTCTTTGCTAGCTATTTTATTCTGAGACGCGGCACTTTTTAAAGTCATAGCAGAGCTACGGCTGCAAAAGTAACAAAGTCTCAAGGCAAAAGAGCAGCTACAAAATGGGTAGGTTATTTCTTGTTTGCTCCCTAACCTTATACCAACACTTTAGCAGGGACTACTACATTCTTAATGTTGATTTTTTCGAGCAACTGTTCTTCAAGCAAATCTGCCCAGGTACGCAAGTACTTTACTACATCGTCGCGTTTGTTGTGTATGAGGTAGCGATTGTTGGCAGGCAACCTCTTGAGCACTTGTTTGTCCGATAGTTTCTCAAGGTGTTTGAGATCGGTACGAGTAAGCCCAGCATTGAGCATCTCGCTGATTACTATGTCCATAGGCAAGTTGCTGGTAGGACAAAACTCTGAGGTTTGTTCCGACCAATCACCAAAACGGGTTTGCAAAGCGTATTCATGTATT
The DNA here is from genome assembly GCF_947493425.1 of uncultured Microscilla sp. Taxonomy (GTDB): domain Bacteria; phylum Bacteroidota; class Bacteroidia; order Cytophagales; family Microscillaceae; genus Microscilla. Next base: position 1,860 of record NZ_CANLRP010000056.1, read on the forward strand.
TCGGCTTTGCTAAGCTGGGTAATTTCTTGCGCTAGATTGCCACAATTGCAACTGCCCATATGCCCCCATTGGTAGGGAACCCCTTTGGTAAGTTTATCTGCTGTTTTGTGTAAAGCCTCTATCAAAAATGTACTGGGTTGTGCCATAATATCAAAAAAATAAGAGTTGGTTTTATATCTATGAATGATTTGTAATTATTTACTTTAACAGTTGTTTAAACCTATCTGTTTGCTCTTTTCTCAAGTTTTTCTGTATTCATGGCTTGCTTTCCGCTGATTTTTAGAGCATAACAGTATTGTCTGTATGCAATGAAGGAAGAGAGTTCAAGATAGTTTTTTTCAAAATACTGAAAAGAAAATTGGTTGAATAGTTAAAAATTGAATGTGGTGCCTGGAGTGGGTTAAGGAAAGTTATAAACTTGTTTAAGGTTTTGGCATTGAGAGCAAAATGAATGATTTTTCACATAGATGAGGCGTGGAAGGCGGAGTTTAGCCTAGTGCACTGGAAACTAAATTCCTATCATATTATTCGGAGTCTTTAGCCCGCTTACTTTACTTCAAAAAGTTTACGTAGCTTTGGCTATGCGCACTTTTTGAAGTGCGTCAGCAAACAAAATACCCTCGAATAAATAATATATTTATTTAATCCCCAATGCACTAGCTAAATGAGCATTTTCACAACGAAGTATATGGGTAAAAGAACCATTTTGAATTATTTGAAAAAACCTTAAACAAGTTTAATAAAAGAAAAGCCCACTCTTATATATAAGTGGGCTTTCTGTCTGTTAATTGACAAATATTTTTATGTCATAAGTAGAGATTGTACAAAGGTGTTTAGTCTTCGAATGTAATTTCCATTTTAATGGTTGCATAGTCCCCTAAAATAGACTCTATTTTGTTATGAGAGATAGATTTTCTTTTAAGAAAGTCATAACGAGCATCCTTATATTTAATCTTTCTTTCAGGTGCTAGTTTAGGGTAAACATTGTCCAAAAAATGTTGGAAAGCATCCTCTAGGGTATCAAACTTTTTCATTTTAATCATCCTTTAATTTAATAAAAAAAATTATCGCAAATATTCTTCGTAAGAAATTAAATAATTACTTCAAAATCAAGTGCTTATATTGCAATTTTCAATATTTTTTGTTCCAAATAACGAAAAAAAGTGAAATTGTAGAACATCTCACTTGTTTTTGTTGGCATGAGCTACATGTAATTTAGTGCTTTACGCTATTTTCCATTCTTGTATTATTGCTAAGAATCTTTCTTTTATATGGTGAGCCTATTGCTCTCCAGGCATTTGGTCGCTTGGAGCAAGTAGGTTTGACAGCAAGCAACAATACACTGTTGATAAATTATTTTTTTATGGTATAAAAAAATAGCTGTATAGAGCAAGTATTGGTCTTACCCATCATCATTATGTTAAAGCTACTTGATATTAGGTAAGGCTTAATTACCTGTTGTATGCAATAATAAATCAACAGGCGTAAAAGCACAGCAGGGGTGAATTGAGCAAGGTTGTAATTTACAAGGATTAAAACCAAAATTACCTATTTTTTCCACAAAGTAAAATAAAATCAATTTTATTGAACTTTGTTCAGCTTTTGCTTAAGTTTTTTATCCCACTCTATAATACTTCGCTTGTTCTTGTTAAGCATTTGCCCAATCTCCCACTGACTAAAACCTTCTGACAGTAGTTTAAGGTATACTTTTTCTTGTGCACTTAAAGTGACATCATTGGGTAGGTTTTGGGTATAATGTTTCAGGGTATCGTTCCCCAGGTTGGTGTTGAGCAATGATAATATTTTTTCAAACTCGTTTTGCTCTGCCAAAGAACTCAATAATTTGGTATTTAACTTTTGGTTGGTAATAATTAGCTGAGGTTGTTCTACAGGAGGAGGCATTGCCTGTTTTTGTTGCAATTGATACCACCAAACTATACCGCCCAACATGATGAGGATGGTCATGATACCCCAAAAAATCCATCGTTGTGTATTTTCGTTACTTAGTTGGGTTTCAAGAGTAGGTTTTGTCATTCTCGACTCGGTGGTTGAATATACTTTACTCAATAGTAGGCTGTCTTGTTTTTCTATAAGCAAATGTGTACGAATGTATTTTTTACTTGCTTGCTGTTTTTTGATTTTGTATTGGTTGATCAGCCCTAGATATACCTCATTTTTAGTATGTTTGTACATTTGCATGGCAGCATTGCAAGCGTCCTGGTAATCTTCCCTGATCATTTCTGTGAGCCCTTTTTGGTCAGCCATGTTTTGTGCGTTGTTACGAAGCAAACTAATGACTGAATCATATTTATTGAACCCTTGCTTGGCCTCTCTAATGTTTTGTTGAAACAAAGCAATCATTGCTCTGTAAAACCAATACATATTTTGCAGATTCAGGTCTTGATAGTGTATTTTTTGAGTTTTACTCAAGTAGTGTTTACCAGTTTTAAACGCCTTTTTTTTGTAATAAATTTGTGCCAACCGAATGTTGTACAAAGCCTTATGGTAAGCCTCAAGGTGAGGTTGTTGCAGTGCCAATTTTGTATAATGTATGGCAGAATCGGGTGAAATTGCTTCATAAGCAAAACTCGAATTATAATACGCCATAGCTTGAGTATGAGGAAAATGTTTTTTCCTTAGCTCTATTGATTTACGGTGATAGTGTAAAGAAGAGTCAACCCATTTGATAGAAAAAGTATCTGCCTGGCTTAAGTTATAAAACACATTCCCCAACGATGAATAGCTGTTCTTGAGGTTGCCTAGCTCCCCTTTTTTTTCTGCATGTTTTGTTACCCACCTAGCCAACCTTAAAGCAGTGTTATACTTCTTTTGGCGGCGATAGGGAGCTATCATTGCCAGCCTGACTTTGTTTTTACTTGTTTCGTTGGTATAAAGCTTAAGCGATTGTTGATAGTAATGAATAGCGGTATTATTCCACTCTTGTGCTTTAGCCATTTTTCCAAGCAAGCAATACACCTCAGCCCTTTGATTATTATTGTTGGCAGATAATAAAGCTCGGTTGGCGAATATTTTTGTACTATCCGGGTATTTGTGTCTGAGTTTTCGAGCTTTTTCGTAATTTTTTTTGTAAATTTCAGATGTATTTACAGATTGTGCTTTAGCTGAGGTAAAGAACCCCAATAAAACACCCAATAATACAAATGCACCATTTATATTGTACACTTTTAATTCGTTGCTTAAAGATGAAAAATTTATTCGAGTCATTCACAGATTGTGAGCTGTCAGAGTCACAGTTAGCACTAACTTCAGGTGGTAAGTGCCCTTGCCCAGAAGATCCTGGTGGGTCTTCAGGTTCAGGCAATAATACTACCAGTGGAGGTGCCATTTATTATTACTACTATTATTAATAAAATACAGTTGAATAACATTGCTCCAGTGATTTTTATTCAGCTATATTTTTGCTATTGATCAACAGTAAATTTAACTCTGCTAAGTTAATATATTTAGCAGAGTTTTTTATGATTTTTTTTAGATGCTTTTTTCAATGCTCACCACTACATACTTAGAGGTAGGCGTATTACTTTTCTTGGCTACGCTATTAATTGGCACCAATACGTTGGCCTCTGGAAAATAAGTAGCAATGCACCTTTTAGGAATGTCAAAAGGTACTACCAAAAACGCTGGTGCCACTCTTTGCTCTCCCTCATAATTACCTTTTAGGTTTACCTGTTGTTTGCTTACCAGCCCCATTTCTTTCATATCTTCCTGGTTCATAAGCACTACCCGACGCTCATTGTAAATACCTCTGTAACGATCGTTAAGCCCGTAAATAGTCGTGTTAAACTGGTCGTGGCTGCGGATAGTCATCATGATAAACTCATCATTGGCAAGGGTGTTTTTAGGTATAGGGTGTACTGTAAAGTATGCTTTGCCTTGTATAAATTTACGTTCACGTGCTACATTGGGCAAGTTAAAACCATTGAGCTGCCTTACTCGTTCATTGTATTGTTCAAACCCTTCAATAGTTGCTTCTATATGGTCGCGTACTACATCATAATCATGCATCATTGCTTGCCAATCTACCTTACTTTGTTCAAATGTGGCTTGCGCCAACTTTGTGATAATGGCAGGTTCGCTCAATAAGTGTGGCGAAGCTGGCTTGATACGTCCTCTACTTTGGTGTACTACCCCCATAGAGTTTTCTACAGTGACAAATTGTTTTCCTGATTGTTGCACATCTAGTTCAGTTCTGCCCAAACAAGGCAATATCAAGGCTTGTTTTCCGGTAACCAGGTGCGAACGGTTAAGTTTGGTAGATACTTGTACTGTAAGTTGACAGTTTTGTAATGCCTGAGCTGTATACACAGTGTCAGGAGTGGCTGATAAAAAGTTGCCCCCCATCGCAAAAAAAACTTTAGCTTTCCCTTCATACATTGCTTTGATAGCATCTACTGTATCATATCCATGCGCTGAAGGAGGCTTAAAACCAAAGTGCTTTTCTAATTGGTCTAATAAATCTTGAGGAGGTTTTTCCCAAATGCCCATTGTACGATCACCCTGTACGTTGCTATGTCCACGTACCGGACAAGTACCTGCTCCTTGCTTCCCTATGCTACCTTTGGCCAGTAGTAAATTCACTACCTGTTTAATCATTGCCACCGAGTTGGGGTGTTGGGTAAGCCCCATTGCCCAACAAGCAATAATGCGATCATTGTTGCATAGCAGTTGGGCAGCTTCCTCAAGTTGGGTTGAGTCAATGCCGCTTTCGCGAATACATTGTTCTAAGTCTACCGATTGAATATCAGCCCAAAATTCTTCAAAACCCTCAGTGTATTGATCAATAAATTCCCGATCAAACACACTACCCTCATTTACAGCTTCTTGGTTTGCCATGAGTTTTAGCAAGCCTTTCAGCAAAGCCATGTCACCATTGATTCGAACCTGCAAAAAAATGTCGCTTAAGGCGTCTGCTTTGCCAATCCAACCACTTACTTTTTGAGGGTTTTTAAATGCCTGAAGCCCAGTTTCGGGCAAAGGATTGACATGTATTATTTTAGCTCCTTTTTGTTTGGCCTCCTGCAATGCCGATAACATGCGAGGGTGGTTGGTGCCAGGGTTTTGTCCAATGACCAATATTACCTGGGCGTGATTAAAGTCCTCTAATGTAACCGAGCCTTTGCCTATGCCCAAGGTTTCACTCAATGCAGCTCCGCTAGATTCGTGACACATATTAGAGCAGTCAGGCAAATTGTTGGTACCAAACTGCCTGACAAATAGCTGATACATAAAAGCAGCTTCGTTGCTGGTGCGTCCCGAAGTATAAAAAACAGCCTCATCAGGAGAGATCAAGTCATTGAGTTCTTGAGCAATCATGGCAAACGCTTCCTTCCAGGCGATGGGTTCATAATGTTGGCTATTGGTTTTGAGCACCATAGGATGAGTAATACGACCGCTTTTACCTAACCAATAATCAGATTTTTGAGAAAGTTCGCCTACACTATATTTTTTAAAAAAGGCAGGGTCTACCCGTTCCAGGGTAGTTTCTTCGGCTACTGCCTTTGCGCCATTTTCACAGTATTCGGCAACAGCCGAACGAACCTTGGGGTCAGGCCAGGCACAGCCAGGGCAGTCAAATCCTTTCTTTTGGTTAAGGTTGAGTAGTATACGGTTTCCTCGAAATATGCCAGATTCTTTGGCAATGTGGTGAAGGGCAGATTTGACTGCTTCTGCTCCAGCAGCTATTTCTTTAGGAGGCTTAATTTTCAGCCCAGTAAATTCTTCAGATGTGAGTGGGTTTACCTGACGATTGCTATCTATATTATTCATGTTTTATTGATCGTGTGCTGTATTTTTCTGATATGTGTGCTGTTGTTTACACAATTTAGAAACATTTTCGTAATAATTTCTCGTTTTTAGCTGGATTTTACTTGCATAAGTGGGGCTGTACTTTAGGTACTTTGATAGGATACAATTTGTTATAGGCGGTTTTAGGTGTGTTGTATAGGATGAAATGTTATGTTGTATTTATGGAGTAAATTGTTTGTATTACATTTTATTGCTCTCTTCCAGCCAGGTCTATCACGCTTGCTTTTTTATTACGACTTACTGACGCCTTCCCATCAAAAAAGTCTTCGGCATAATCATATTGTATAGGTGTAATTTCTTTGCCCTTTGGAGTAATATACCCCCATAAGCTATCTATTTTTACTCTAGCCCGTTTTTGGGCAAAAGGCATTATTTGGTCATATTTAAGGGAGGTTACCTCCTTACCTTGGTGATTGATAATGCCCCATTTATTATTGGCAGCAACCAATAGTAAGTTGTGTGATAGTGGTTGATAATGATCATACTTAAACTCTGTAAGTGGTTTACCAGTAAGGTCCAAAATACCTGTTTTTTTATTTTTGATTGCAGCAAGTGCTGTTTTGTTTGGTAATGCCTCAATAAAATCGTACCCTATGACAGTACGAAGCATGTCTTTATACATCACACCATACTTTGCCCCTTGTTTTACTATATACAGTTGTGCGTTTACTGGTATAAGAAGCTGACCTTGTTGGTTTACAAAACCTTTGTGTTGTATTTGTTTGCCTTGAGCGTTAGGCACAAAAAAGGTAACCTTTGCTTTGCCTTTGTCAAAACTACGGGCTTCGGGATAAACCAATGGAACCACTACTTTGCCTTGAGTGTTGATAAAGCCATGCCAGCCGTTTTTTCCCACAAGTGCTCGTTGTTCGCTAAAGGCAAGCACTGTATCATATTTCAATGCGGTAATTTCTTTTCCAAATTGGTTGATTACTCCCCATTTACCGTCTTTTTTTACCTGCGCAAAACCTTGCGAAAAATCAAGGGTTTGGTCATATTTTGCGGGAGTAAGCATATTGCCTTGTTGGTCTATAAAACCATATTTATTGTATACAAAATAGCGAGCAAATCGCCCTTTAAAGTCTTCTAAAGTAGGATATTTTAAGTTTACCCTGATGCGTCCAGTAGAGTCTATGGCTCCCCAGTAGCCATCTTTTTTCACCAATGCCCGGTTGTTTTTAAAGTCCCTTACCTCATCATATTGTACAGGCGTAATTTCTTTGCCTTGACGGTCTATAAATCCCCAATATTGTCCATTGTCTAAGCTAACCAAAGCAAACCCTCCATGAAAATCACCTATGAACCCATATTTGAGAGAGGTGACAGCTTGCCCTTCCCGGTCTATCAACCCAAAAACTTTCTGGGTATAACCCTGTTCATCTTTACGGGTTTGGGCTACTTTGGCAAGCCCTTGTTTGAAAGATTCGGCATAATCGTATGTTGCCGATACTACAATTTCTCCCTTAGTATCTACAAACCCCCATAAGTAGTGTTTAACTAAAGAATCTTTGTTGTCTTTTATTTCTACGCTTATTCTTGCTAAGCCCTCTGAAGGCATATCTATGCTACGAAACTCAATAGGCACCACTACTTTTCCTTGAGTATCGATGAGTCCTTCCTGGTTGTTTATATTCACAATAGCCAAACCACCTTCAAAATCGCTTGCCCAATCATAAGAAGGCTTAATCACTTCTTTGTTTTGTTGGTCAATAAATCCGTATTTCCCTTTAAAAAAAACTCTGGCAAGTTCTCCTTGGTGTTTGTATACTACTTCATACTTTAGTTTTTGGGTCATTTCCTGGTCTACTTGCAAAGCTGCCTTGCCTGATGTTTTGGTAGAGTCTACCGGAGACTGGTTGCTTGTTTTTGTAGAACACCCCAACAGTGCAACAAACCACAAAAGAGCCAAGAGGATAATTAGCTTATGCCCAAAGGCAAAAAGGCTATGTAGAACATAAGCAAATACTTGATGTAGATAAAAGAGGGTGTTATTTTTTTGCATTTTTGTTTAACATCTTTTTGCGTGCTTCAAGATAGTTTTTTTTCTTGACTTCGTTCTGAGGGTTTTCTCGGTATTCAATAAATTTTTGGGCAAACTCAGGGTGATCGTGGTAATAGAGTTGGATCAGCTTAGACAAAGGTGTTTGATAAAAGGTAAGTGCTAGTGTAGCAATGAAGATAGATTTGACCAGGAGTTTTTTGAAAAAAAGTTTTTCTTTGAGTACTTGAACAGCAACAAATATTGTGTATGCCATGAGTATAAACATACTGAAGCCTAAAAAACGAGTATCCCAAAGCATAGCTTTGAACAGTACTCCCAAAGTGTTGATGGCAAATAAAAGGTACCCTAATTTGTAAAGAGGAATAAAAAAGCGGTCACTGGCAGCAACAGGCTGATCATTGAGTAAAGTAGGGCGCAAGCCTCTCCTAATATAACTGATGGATAAACCCAGCAAGCCAATGATAAGCACCGGAGTACCCCAAAACACCAAGGCTATTTTGAGCATAAAACCTGTAATACTTAAAAGTATAAAAATAAACTCAGTGAGAACAAATGGTTTCATTATCTGTTATTTTTTGGGTCAAAATACGGCTTTAAGCAAGCACTTAGGTATTTGACACGAAGGTACTATCATTTTGCTGAATTTGCCAACCTGAGAGCATTAGGTGCCTGGCAATCGCAAGAAAAATTTACTTGCAAAGTAATAGCTTGATTATCAGCTGCTTGATGAATTACTTGTGTATTTTAGTAAAAAGATCAAATAACTGTTAATCAGTTGTTTATGATTTTAGCAATGCAATAATTGGCTTTCTTGCGATTGCCCTGGCATTAGGTGCAGGATAACTGAAGAAATTAGGTAATGTAGTTTTGTGGTTGGTATGTAGGTTTTTTAAGTAGGTCTACTTCCCAAGCATTTGTGTATAATTTGCTTTTAGGGGGGAATAAGTGTTAAGAATAAGGAAGGGTTGGCTTGATGGTGCGTGTCCTAAAGATTTAGTGAATAATATTTTTTGTTGCCAAAACATTGCGTAAAGCAACCAGTTGATCAATGGCTTCTTGTGGGGTTTTTCCGGCGGTGGCAATCATACCCCAACAGTCGGGAGCTATGCTAATTACTTCCATTTTGGAAGCTGCCTCAGGAAAACATTCGGCCACTATTTGTCGAAATTCGGGCAGGGTAAAATCAATGTGAGGGTGTATGACCAATGTTGCTCCATATAACCCTTGAGCAAGCACGTTTTTTTTATCCATAAATGTACGCAAACATTCAGCTCCGTTAAATGAGAGGTTAGGGTCTTGCACTCCCAACATTATTTCATCACCAAAATGCCCACCTAAACGACCAATAGCAAAGTCGATTCCAGCAATATTTAACCCAGCAATATGTTGTTGAAACCCACTGGCCAGTGCCCGCATTGTGTTAGTAATGCAGGTATAATGTTCGGCTGATATATTCAATTTGGTTGCTTGTTGGGCATCCAGGTATAAGTTTCCCTTCCAAGAAGTGCCTTCCATAAATTGTAGGGTAATACCAGGGGCTTGTTCGCCTTGGCGTATATGTGCTGAGGGGGTAGTTTTTAGGGTGAAATCATTTACCACAGTTTCTAAATACGTAACATGAGCTTCGAGTAAATAGTCATCATCGTAGGTGTAAGCCTCATTTGCCAGTTGGGTCAGTAGCGTAACATCAGCTAAAGGTATATTAGGAGTAATACGTGCTCCATCACCTGAGCTACAGGCTTTAAAACAACCTGTGGTAAGCCCGTATCGACTTTGAAGTAGCTGTGCTGCCTGTTGTATTTGCTTGGCAAAATGGGCTTCATCACAGTTTTCTCGAATAATTATATAACCAGGCAAACGGGGTATTTCTACCTTGAGTTTTTGGTAAACGTCAGCAAACTGTCCCTCATTTGCCAACGTTTCTTTTACAGTTTGTTGCTTGATTTTTTCTGTGGGTATGCCCAATGCTTGTTCTACCGAGGGGTATAGTACTCTTTTATTGTTCCAATGTTGTGAAATCTCAGGTGAGTTGCTATCAATTTTGAGCTGGTCAAGCTGTGCCATTCGCTTAAGCCATACCAAAAATATTTGCATTTCTTGCTCAAGTGCATATACCCTTGCCACTGTATTAGGGTGGGCTGTCAAAAAATCAATCATCTGTTTAATGACAGGTACTGGAGTTGCAAGGTGTTGTTTTGCCAGTACAATCAAAGCTTGTGAAAGGTAATAATAATCTATGTTTGCAATATAGGCACCTCTCACTTTTTCGGTTTCAATGGCAGTCTCCCAGGCAGTTACCCTGCCTACACACAAGTCATCTGGTTGGGCAAAATACACCGACTGGACCTCTTTATAAGCAGCGTAGTCTAAGCCTGGTACTTCTTGTTGAAGCTTGTTTAAATCGTCTAAAAAAGCATTAAGTTCAGGAGTAGTAGAATGTAAAAATAAAGAAGTGTTAGTGTTAGAAGATTGAGTAACTGAAACAAGCTCTTGGGTGACAACCTGCGCCAGGTTAGACAAATCTACCCCCAATAATAGTTCGCATAGGTCTTCTATCTCATAAGCTCGTAAAACCAGAGGTCCTGTATAAAACCCTTGCCAAGGCAATACCTCGCCAGGGGATACTCTCACATTCCATTGATAATTTAAAAATGTTTTTGGATCAAAGTGATCTAAAAACACTTTCTGATAGTCAAACATTCGTAATTATTAATTATTAACCAACGGTTTAGAGTATGTTTAAATTTGTCTTCGGAGTTAAAAATGATGAGTTTTTTGTGCTGGCGAGATATATTTTTAAGTGAATAGCTAAAGCCCCGAATACAAGTTCGGTTCATAACTCCGAGCTTGCCCTCGGAGGATTTTAAAACTATTGACGCAAAAATTAACGAAGTCAGCGCGTAAAAATCACTTTTTTAGCCCAGATTATAACCGAGCGTAAACGAGTTTCTAAATTCCGAACTTGATTCGGAGCTCTGTTTCACCATTGACAATAAACAAGAAAACTAATTTTTAAACATACTCTTATGGTATTTTAAACAACTTAGAAGTGTCATTTTCTTGCCCAAGAATCCGACTCAACCTTGCTTTGCTTTTACAACAATGTAAAAACAACCAACTCCTAAATTACGCTAAAAATTGATTTAAATTCTAACGAGTCCTCATTTTAAAATCTTTTTTTGGTAATTCCTCATCAGGAAACAGAATATTTTGATGTTAGCCTTTTTTTGCTCCAAAAAAATGTTAAAATAGCATCAATCACGCCAAAAATCACTGCCATATATCGCCCTACCTTTGGCTTAACAACCAACAATTTTATGTTTATGCAGTGGTAGGCTGACGTTGGAATATAGGGCTATTGGAGTTTGTATGTAGTGTTTGGTGCTACCTGATAACTGTAACATATATTGGCTAATCTAAGCAACAATAGCTCTACAGAATACCCGAAATAGTTTAACTTTGTACTTGATACAGCAAAAACTCCCCAAAATATGCAAAACATTCATGAGTATATAGAACATACCAACCTTAAGCCTACTGTGACTTACGAAAGTATAGAAACATTGGTGGAAGAAGCCGTTACTCATAACTTTACAGGAATATGTGTACCTCCTTATTGGGCAAAAAAAGCCAGGCGTGACTTAGGCAAAGCCCCTGTGCAACTGGTTACTGTGGTAGGGTTTCCTTTGGGTTACCAACGAGCTGAAGTAAAAATGCAAGAGATAGAAAGTGCCTTAAAAGAAGGGGTAAATGAGTTGGACATTGTAATTAATATCTCTGCAATTAAATGCAACGCTTATGCGTGGATTAAACAGGAGATGGCTTGGTTTTCTCAAGTCATTCATGCCGAAGAAGCAATGATGAAGGTCATTCTCGAAACTGCTTACCTGAATGACCATGAAATAAGGGAAGCCAGCAAAGTATGTGTAGATGCCGGGGTTGATTTTATGAAAACATCTACTGGGTATGCACCCGAAGGCGCCAAGGTAGAACACGTTCGTTTATTACGTGATATTTTGCCCGATACTGTAGGCATCAAGGCCTCTGGAGGCATCAGGTCGTATGAACAAGCCCAGGAAATGATTATTGCCGGAGCAGATAGAATTGGTACCTCATCTGGTATTAAAATCGTAGAAGAGGCGTTGGCTAAAGGTGTTAAAAGCTAAATATTGAACTACATATTGACACAATTGTATGAATTTCTCAGTATCTATAGAGTGAGTAGCATAGGTAAAAGAAGTAAGAAAGAGCCTTGATTTATTGTAGCATGAAGATTCTCCTTTTATCTTTGTCACTGGATTTTAATATATCAAAGGTCAGGTAGATTTTTTAAATACATAATTAATTGATAGTCAGTAATAAAAGTTATCTGGGCTCATCATTTTAATTGTAATATGATGATAAATTAATTTTCTTTAAGATATGATGAATTTAGAGATTACCAACCCCCTTTATTATGGTGTTCCCTTCTTTTTTGTGCTAATCATTAGTGAGTACTTGCTTACTTATAAACACGACAAGGATCACTATAATGCCAAAGATTTTTGGAGTAGTTTTCAAGTAGCAATTACTTCTGGTATTGTAGCTATCTTTACTAAAACCGCTTCTATAGCAGTGTTTTATATGTTATACAAAGGTTTTGCTGACTTGCGGGTTGAGTGGTTGGGCTACCAATATATTGACTGGACTATTTGGTGGGTGTGGGTATTGTTAATCCTTGCCGATGACTTATGTTTTTACTGGTATCATCGCCTGAGTCATACTGTAAGGGTGTTGTGGGCAGCCCACGTGGTACATCATTCTTCAGAGCAATATAATTTTGGTAATGCCATTCGCAATGGTATTTTTACCCTATTTTATAAGTCACTGTTTTGGTTGTGGTTACCCATTTTAGGTTTTCACCCAGTAATGGTTGTTACTGTAATGGGGATTAGTACCATTTACCAGTATTGGTTGCATTCTTCTAAGCTCCCTAAGCTGGGTGTTATGGAAGAGTTCATGAATACGCCTAAGTTACATGCAGTACATCATTCACGCAACATTGAATACCTTGATAAAAACCATGCCGCCATTTTTATGTTTTGGGATAGATTGTTTGGTACATACAAGGCGTATGACGACAATGTTCCGGCAGAGTTTGGGGTAATTAAAGGACCTAACTCTAACAAATTAGTCAATATCGTTTTTCACGAATACCGTGATTTATGGCAAGATGTGAAGAACGCTAAAACTTGGCAAGATAAGTTTATGTATTTGTTTTCGCCTCCAGGCTGGAGCCCTGATGGATCAACCAAAACAACCAAACAAATGCAGAAAGAGCTTGATCAAGAAAAACAACTTGCTTGAGTATTTTTTATAAAGTTTGAATGCTTAGACCTAAAATAAACAATGTCATTTAATAAATGATTTCTTTTTATAATACAATTTTTACCCCAGACAGGCTCATCCGATGCCTGTCTTTTTTTGCCCCTATATCAGCTTTAACAAATGCTTAGGGCTTGATTAACACCTGCTTAACAACCATTATCAGATTAATGTGCGTTCTTTGAATAAAAGCATGTTGTTACATGTATAATAATATATACAATATACCTGTTTCCAAGAATCTAGAACTCATCAAAATAAATGAAGAAATTATTTATAATAGTTTATGCGACTATGTTTTTATTAGGAGGATGTCTCCAGAAGCCAAAGTATGCCGTCACTACTTCGCCAGCAGACACTAACTTTCAAGTATCTAAAACCAATCAGGAATGGAAAGAAGTTTTAAGTCCATTGGCTTTTCATGTAATGCGTGAGCAAGGCACTGAAAAAGCTTTTTCAGGCAAATACTGGAACTATAAAAAAGAGGGCATATATACTTGTGTTGCTTGTAAAAACCCTTTGTTTTCGTCTAAAGCTAAGTTTGACTCTGGTACTGGTTGGCCAAGTTATTGGGCACCATTGTCCAAAAAATCGGTCAATGTAAAAAAAGACTATAGCTATGGTATGGTACGCGAAGAAGTACACTGTAGTGCTTGTGGAGGTCACTTGGGGCATGTGTTTCGCGACGGTCCGGAGCCAACCCGTTTACGCTATTGTGTCAATTCGGTAGCACTGGACTTTAAAGAGAAGTAAAATATATTTTTGATATAAAAACTATCACTAACGTCAATCATTTTGTTATTTTGGGTACTGGTGTACAAGCTGCCAGTACCTTTTTTTTTAAAACAGTGAAATACTGTAATGATCAAATAGCTTTTAGTTAGTTTTAACTTGCAGCTTGAGAGTGCAGTTTGGGTTTATGCTACCTTGGAAATAACTTTTAGAAACCCAATTATCAACCAGGTGTTGATTTTATATATTCAAACATATTTTTGATGTGATATTTAAGTTTTGACTAATTGTTAAGCCCCAATGAAACAACTGATTGGTTATTGTTTATGTTTTTTGTTGTCAGTACTATTGACTTGTTCAGTATATGCTCAAAACCAACGCCTGGAAGTTCCAGTACGCATAGGGTTTGACGACTTATATATGGCTCCCATAGGTCAAAAAGGAGTAGTGGTGTTTAACAAAACCCGTAGTAATGTGGGCAAAGGGTTTGTAGAATATGTATTTAGAAAATATGACCATTACCTAAAAACAGAGTGGACAATCAAAGGAGTAGTGAAAAAGAGTTTACCTTTTATTGATTTTGCTTACTCTACCAATACCCTGTATTTACTATTTGGTAAAGTACAAAGCCGCACTTATCAGGTGATTAAGGTAAATGCCAATGCCGGGTTTTTAGAGAAATTTGAACTATTCCTGCTTGAAAGGTTAGAAGTAAGTCATTTTGCCGCGTCTCAAAATGATTTGTATGTAGGAGGCATGCTACAGGGTGAACCAGCCATGTTACATACCAACTTGATCCTTAAAAAAACGAAAATACTACCATTAAGCTTTAAGGGGAGGGCTTATGTAGAGGCTGTATACCTCGATACGCTCAACAATTTTGTAAATGCCACTGTAGTAAGCGTGCATCGGGGCGAACCTACTGTTTTGCTTAAGTCATACCAAAAAGGGCAAGAAGTAAGAAGCATTAGCTTGCCTAATCAAAAAGATAAATATTTGCAAGATGCTCAAGTAATAGCGATCCCTCGCAATGAACAGTTGGTAGTGGGGATATACGCACACTCTCAACAGCAAAAAGCCCATCAAGGATTATTTGTAGCGCGGTTGACTGCACAAAACGAGTTGAAGTCAAAACGTTATTATAGTTTCAATGACCTAAAAAACTTTTATGGGCATTTGAGCGAACGAGAACAAAAACGGATTCAACGCAAGGTAAACCGACGCAAAAAAAAGGGCAAAAGGGAGTATACTGTACAAGACAAAATATTGTTGCATAGGATTGTCAAGCAAAAAGATACCTACTTGTTATGTGGCGACATGTACATAGAAAGTGTAAGGGTGCCAGGTGGTGCTTTTTTTACCCCCAGAAGATTTCCACAAAACCCTTTACCCAGAGAATGGGAATATAGCCGCAGCATTGGTATGGTGCTTAATGCCAAAGGTTTTATGCAATGGGACAATGTAATTAAACTCAATAGAGTAAAGGTGCCACAAATTTACCCTGTATCTATGTTTCATGTAGGGACTGATTCTTCGTCTTTGACTTATTATTTTAACGATGCGTTACGTACCAAAACTTTTGCTCAAAGCAAAGCCAACAATGAGGTGAAGTCTGTAAAGCTGAAAACTTCTAACCCAGACGATAGCATCAAAGAGAATATGGGAGTGCAAACTCGACGTTGGTATGGAGACTTTTACTTGGTTTGGGGGTATCAACGGATAAAAAATAAACGTACTGGCAAAAGGAAAGTGTTTTTTGTACAAAAAATGAGCTTTGCCTCGGAATAGATTATTTTTTTTAGAATCCTACTGAACATCCCCATAAAAAAAGTAAATTTGTTGGGGATGCCCGTAGCAACACATCAATAATATTCATACAAAACTTAATAAATCGTTCGGCAAATAATGCTATCTTGCTCAATACCTGTAGCAAGTAGTATAGATCAGATTTTTTTATAAAAACCTCTAAACCAAAATATAAATAAGGTTATGGACAAGGAAAGTGAAAAACCAAAAAGCCAAAGCAAGATGAAAAAATGGATCAAAAGGCTGTTTTTTATCTTTGGTGGATTCTTCTTAGTACTGATCCTACTCGGTATTTTGATTCCTATTATTTTTAAGAAAGACATCAAAGCCAAAATCGATGAAGAAATAGCTAAATCGGTCAATGCCCATGTATACTTTGATATTGACAAGTTTGGGTTGAGTATGTTTAGCAACTTTCCCAATATTACTGTATCGATGGAAGATTTTGGAGTGGTTGGCAAAGACCAGTTCAAAGGAGATACCCTTACTGCAGTCAAAGAGTTTGAGGTAGAGGTAGACATCTGGAGTGTGCTGTTTAGTGACAAAATCCAGGTGAGAGGGATTTACCTTGATTCGCCTAAAATATATGCCAAAGTACTGAAAGATGGTACTGCCAACTGGGACATTATGAAGGCTGACACAACCCAGAAAGACGAGAAAAAACCTGAAAAGGACAAGAGTGATACTACGCAAACTAATTTTAATGTTGGTATCAAACGCTGGAAGATTAAAAATGCTGACATTGTGTATGCCGACGCTGCTACCCCTATGTATGCCAGTATTACCAAACTTACCCACAAAGGAAGTGGTAACTTTACCCAAGCGGTGTTTGATCTTAAAACTAAAACCACTGTAGATAAAATTGATTTTGGCTACGAAAATGTAAGCTATGTAGAGAATAAATCCATAGATGTTGACCTGACATTGAATATGGATATGGAGAAGAATAAGTTTACATTCAAACAAAATGCTATCAAAATCAATGAGTTTGTGTTTAAGTTCGATGGCTTTGTTCAAATGGTAGGCAATGATATCAATATGGATATTAAATACGCTGCCAAAGAAAACGAGTTTAAAAACATTTTATCGTTGGTGCCTGGTGTATATACCGAGATGGAAGAGTTTCAGAAAATGAAAACCGAAGGTAAGTTTGCCTTTGATGGTTTTGTAAAAGGAACTTATAACGAAAAAAAATACCCTGCCTTTGGTCTTAACTTTAAGGTATCTGATGCCCTTTTCCAATACCCTGACCTACCTACACCAGTCAACAATATCAATGTAGATGTGTCTGTTGGCAACAAAACCAGTGACTTGGAAAAAACAGTAGTAGACCTTAAAAAACTTCATCTTGACTTAGGCAGAAACCCGATAGATGCTAAAGCCAGAGTAGAGGGGCTATCTAACTTTAAAATAGATGCCAATGTAGTGGCAAAACTCAACCTGGCCGATTTGAGCAAGATGTTTCCTATGCCTGGCATTACTGTGAGGGGTTTATTTGGCTTAAATGCTACTGCCAAAGGGGTATACAATGCCTCTAGCATGCCCAACCTTGCTGCCAAACTTACCTTAACCAACGGGTATGCCAAGTCTAAGGAGTTTCCGGAAGCACTGGATAAACTTACCTTGGATGCATCGGTAACCAATACTACGGGCGATTATAAAGATTCTGAAGTACACGTGAAAAACTTAAGCTGGACATTGGATAACAAACCTTTTTCGGTAAAGGCAAATGTGGTAAACTTTGCCGATGTTACGTATGATGCCCAAATGAAAGGAGTCATTGACTTAGCCAAGGTCACACATATTTACCCTTTAGAGGGGATGAGCCTTGCAGGAGTCATCAGGGCGGATATTACTACGGCGGGCAAAATGTCTTACATAGACAAAGAACAGTATGATAAGTTGCCTACTAGTGGAGAGATAGACATTAACAAGTTTTCATTTGTAAGTAAAGAAGATTTGCCACAAGGCTTTAAAATTACAGAAGCCATTACCAAGTTTACCCCAAAAACGATTACCCTTGAAAAGTTTCATGGGTTTGCGGGCAAGAGCGATATTCATGCTACTGGTACCATTTCCAACTATATTCCTTATGTTTTTAAAGGGCATACAATCAAAGGAAATGTAGTGTTCAAGTCTCGCAGGTTTGTGGTAGACGAATGGATGGATAGTACTGAAGGAGAAACTGGAAAAGCAGGTAATACCACTATAACTACCACCACCACTTCTTCTGATGGAAGTTCTACTACAGTAAGCGATGAGGTAACCTTGGTGACAGTACCCAAGAATATTGACTTTGTACTTAACTCTCAAATAGATGAAGTGGACTATGAAGACCTTGAGATTAAGAATATCAAAGGTAAAATAATAGTAAAAGATGGCAGGGTGTTACTCAATGGCTTAAAGTTTAATATGCTGGAAGGTGGTTTTACTATGAGCGGTGCTTATGATACGTATGATGTGACCCACCCAAAGTATGATTTTAAAATGAATATTAACCGTTTGTCAATTGGTAAAGCTCATTCAAGTTTTTCGGTAGTAAAAAAACTGATACCAATGGCAGAAAATATTACGGGTTTTTTATCTACCAACTTAAAAGTAAGTGGAGGCTTATCGCAATACATGACCCCACTACTTGATAACTCTCTCAACGGTTTTGGGTCTATCAAGCTTACTCAAACTCAAGTAAAAGGTTCTGGAATGCTGAAAAACTTAAGTATGGTGACAGGCATTCAGGAACTAAAAGAGTTGAATATTGCAGGTGTGAATATTCAAACAGAGATTAAAAACGGTAAAATGACTTACCAACCCTTTGACCTGAAAGTAGGCAACTATAACCTCAATGTACGCGGAAGTAATGATGTAGATGGTACCTTGAACTTTAAAGTAGACATAGATGCCCCTAAGGGTAAAATAGGACAAAGTGCCACCACAGCAATTAGCCGTCTTGCGGGAGTAAACTTCGATAAGTCAGACCGGGTAAACGTAAAGCTAGGAATTACAGGACCTGTCAATGATCCTAAAATCAAGGTGATTGGTAGTAGTGTGCAAGACCAGGTAAAAAAAGTGGTAGATGATAAAATAGAAGAAGGAAAAGACAAGGCTAAAGAGGTTTTGGCTGATGCCCAAAAACGAGCAGATGCAATTATGGCTGAAGCTCGTCAAAAAGTAGATGCTGCCAAAGCCGAAGCCCGCAAAAAACTGGACGAAGCCAAAAAGCAAGCAGATGCTGAGTATAACAAATTTGTTGCAGCTAAGCTCAACGAGGTACAAAACCCATTGCTAAAAGCTGCGGCTAAAAAAGTGGCAGAAAAAACAGGAACCAAAATTAAACAAAAAGCCTACTCAAGAGCCGAGCACGAATTTCAGAAACAACTACAACTCTCCAACAAGATTATAGAAACGGCAGAGGCAAGACGTAAAAAAGTACTGGAAGAAGCCAATCAAAAGGTGGAGAACATAAATAAAAAGAAATAGCCACCTCATTGAATCATTGATATAAGCCTCCTGATTGTTTAGGGAGGCTTTTTTACTTTTATTTTAAAATATTAACTTATCCAACAAAATGATTGCTTAGTTATTGTATACTTAACACGAACTAAACTGAACCAAACCTTGAAAACAAGCAAATTACAACAGTTTGTCTTGCCTGTATTGCTCACTGCCTCTTTTATAATAAGCTGGCTTATTCGCAATGAAATCATTCATTACACTGGTTTACCTAAAGCAAAATTATGGCTTGAGATAGCCGATGATATTCTCCTAACTGGTTTATGGTTATCGACAGCGTTTCTTTTTTCCCGTTTTTTAACGGTAATTGTGCTTGATACCTGGATGTCGCGTCGTATAGAAGGGCGTGTACCTACTTTTTTGCATAATATGGTAGCAGTCATTGTATTGGGTGTAGCCATTACAGGCATTATGGCTTTTGTGTATAACCAATCGGTTGCAGGCATTTGGGCAACATCAGGAGTGATAGGGATTGTTTTAGGTTTTGCTTTACGTTCTATGATTGCTGATATTTTTACAGGGCTGGCCATCAATATAGAGCAAACCTATAAAATAGGTGAATGGATCGTGCTCGAAGGTGGTTTAGAGGGTTGTGTAGAAGAGATTAATTGGCGAACAACAAGTATACGTACTCCACAAAATAATATTGTGAGAGTACCTAATAGCAATATTGGTGTAAAACCTATTGTAAACTATGCTTACCCTGACAATAAAAGTCGTTTTGAAGTACTCATCAGCCTGGATTTTTCTATAGAAACAGCGCGGGCTTTGCGGGTGTTGCAGTCAGCAGCTAAGTCGGTGTCCAGTCAGCACGGGTTTTATGAAAACCCTGAGCCTAAAGTGTTGGTCAAAAATATCAATGAAATAGGGGTAGAGTACGAAATACATTATTGGATTAACTCCTGGAAAGGAGTATCGCCTCCAGTAGCGCGTAGTAGGGTACTTGCCAGCGTATTGGAACAGTTGCGCCATGCGGGTATTTCTATTGCTTACCCCAAGCAAGATATTTATCATGACAAAATGCCGACCCGCCACTTAGACTCTGCCACAGGTGACGACTGCATCCCCTTATTACGAAAAGTAGAACTATTCAAACCCTTGGGTGAGTCAGAGCTGGCAGTTTTGGGCAAAAGTATCAAACGAATAGAATTTACCAAGGGCGAAGTAGTCATTAGAACAGGCGACGAAGGTGATTCTATGTTTGTGGTGTTAGAAGGGTTACTAGAGGTCTTTGTAGATGTATTTGGCGATGGCGATGAGTTGAGGGTGGGGTTAGTAAAACCAGGGCAATTTTTGGGAGAAAAATCATTGCTCACTGGTGCCAGTAGGTCTGCAACTGCTAAAGCGGCCACCAATGCTATTTTATATGAAATTACCCGTGATGACTTGTTACCGGTATTGCACCAAAAAGGTGAGGTGCTAGAAACCATTAGTTTAATTATTGCTGAAAGAGAGTTACGCAATTCCAGCATATTTGAAAAAGCCTCTAAAGAATTACGAGCTTCAGAGACTTCTTCTTTATCTAAACAAATTTTGGTCAAGATGAAAGACTTGTTTTCCGACTTTTAAGCCTTACAGTTCAAAGCTTTGCCCTTTTTCAGGAATCTCTACTTGTGAGTATCCTTCTTTGCCCAAAGTTTCCTTGAAGTCGTCCATAGATGAGGATTCACCATGCACTAAAAATAGTTTCTTTAGTTTTTCGGGTGATTGCCACTTTACAAATTTAATCAAATCATTCAAGTCACCGTGTCCGCTAAAAATATCGGTGCGTTCAATGGTAGCATTTACCGCAAGTTCGTGACGATCGGCCACAATGTATTTACGTCCATTGAGCAAGTCGTGCCCCAGTGTACCCTCTGCCGAATAGCCAATCAATAGTACTGTAGCCAGTGAGTTCTGAATATTTTGTTTGATATGATATTCTATGCGTCCTCCCTGAATCATTCCCGAAGAAGATACCACCATATAGGGGTGGTTATAGTTAGAGATTGCTTTACTTTGTTTGGAGGTTTCGAGGTAAATTAAGTTTTCAAAATCAAAAAGGCTTTGGTTAGATTTGTGAAACTCCTGTGCTTCCTTATTAAGCAAACTTAAGTGTTTTTGGTATACCTGAGTGCTGGCTTTTGCCAGTGGACTATCTGTGTATATCTTAATAGGAGGCAATTTGCCCTCTGTACAAAGTTTGTTGAGGGTAAAGAGTAATGCCTGAGTACGTCCAACACTAAACGCTGGAATCAATAAACGCCCAGGTTTATCCACACAGGCTCTTTTGATTACATCCAGTACAATTTCTTCAGGGCTACCCTCCGATTGATGATAACGATTACCATACGTAGACTCACATATCAGGTAATCTACCTCTGGTGTAGGTTCAGGGTCGCCCAAGAGAGGATAATTGTAACGCCCTAAATCACCTGAAAAGCATAATTTTTTTGTTTGGTCGTTTTCTTCTACTTCTATCAAGGCATTGGCTGCCCCCAGCAAATGTCCGGTGGGTATAAGCGTTATGTAAATGCCATCGCCTATTTTTTTGCGTTGCCGAAACAGCAAAGTACGAAAGTGCCCTAACGCCTCATTTACGTGAGGTGCCAAAAAAAGCTCCCGTTTGGCGTATTTCTGTTCTTTATGAACGGGATTAAACTTTTTACTTTTAGCAATTTTTTTTAGTTTTCGTTGGTTCAACGAAGCCGCATCATGTAGCAATAGATTGGTCAGGTCATAAGTAGCGTCTGTGCAATAAATAACCCCCTCGAAACCTTCACGCACCAAGTTGGGCAAAAAACCCGAATGGTCTATATGAGCGTGAGTAAGTACTACTGCGTTGATTTGGGAAGGTTCAAAAGGGAATATACCCTTATATAAGCCATTCTCATCAGTGAGAGGTTTGCGTTCCCGCTCCAGATCATGCCCACAGTCTATCAACACCTTAAAATCATTATCCAGTTCAAGCAAATGCATACTCCCGGTTACCTGACGAGCTGCACCCCAAAATGTCAATCGCATATCGTTATAATTATGATTACATAATGTAAAATTAAGAATAAATATGAGATATGGTAGCGGTAATCGTGCTATATGATTTTTTTGAGCAGAAGATATAGAGTAGTTGAACTCCCTTTGCGTGGCTGATAAAGTCAGGAAGCATTTTGTAGGTTTTACAATGACAATGATGCTTTGAGTAGTGTAAGCGAAAATTGCTTGTTGGAATGGTTATATAGCAGGTTTCGATAGTTTGTAAAACAACATAAATCTGGTGTCTGCATTGTTGTTTGTATGCCTTGTGTAGTATATCATGAGTGCTGCCAAAAAGACAGCGTAAAAGTAAAAAAACGGGAACTGCCCAAAGGCAATACCCGCTTTGAATAAATGTATGATGAAACCTTGTTTACAATACGCCATCAAGTTTTTGAGCCAAAGCAGCTTTAGGTACATAGCCTACCTGCTTGTCTACAATCTCGCCGTTTTTGAAAAACAATAAAGTAGGAATGCTTCGGATACCAAATTTAGCCGAAAGATTAGGGTTGCTATCTACATCTACCGATGCAACGATGGCTTTACCTTCGTATTCTCCAGCAAGCTCCTCTACGATAGGGCTTAGCATTTTACAAGGCCCACACCACTCTGCCCAAAAATCAATCAAGATAGGTTGTTGCTCAGAATTATTTACAATTTCTTCAAAGTTTGCGTCGGTGATTGCAAGTGTATTTGCCATGACTGTATAAAATTTATGGTAATGAAAATTGTTTAGCTTGTTTATTATTTACCAAAAATACACAAATAGTGTACAAATGGTTCATTTCAGTAATTTATATGACAACTTGGACATATACTTCTCTTGTCTTTACGCTATAATTGTCACTTTTGTTGTTACATTTAGAATGTGTGTCAGTTTTTTAACATATCATTAAAAGAATTAGCGTGTCTTTATTGTTTCAATAAATCTATTAAAATTATTCGTATCCTTGTTTAGCGAAGCATTTTTAGTGCCTTGTGCAATCCTTTAATTAAGGTATCTACTTCGTGTTTGGTATTGTACATCGCAAATGATACCCTTGAAGTGCCCAAAATATTAAAACGGTTCATCAAAGGTTGTGTACAGTGGTGCCCAGTGCGTATGGCAATGCCCTCGGTATCGAGCAAAATACCAATATCATTGTGATGTACCCCCTCTACTATAAATGATATTACACTCACTTTGTTAGCCGCAGTACCTATGATTTTTAGCCCTTCTATTTCCTGCAATTGTGCAGAAGCATATTGTAGTAAGTCCTCTTCGTATTGAGCTATTTTTGCTTTGCCAATCGCAGCTATGTAGTCAAGCGCCTGTTTGAAGGCAATGCCATCAGCAATGTTAGGAGTACCTGCTTCAAACTTATGAGGCAAATCATTGAAAGTTGTTTTTTCAAAAGTAACATCTTTGATCATTTCACCACCACCGTGATAAGGAGGCATTGCTTCAAGCAGCTCTTTTTTGCCATATAAGGCACCTATTC
The DNA here is from genome assembly GCF_947493425.1 of uncultured Microscilla sp. GTDB lineage: Bacteria > Bacteroidota > Bacteroidia > Cytophagales > Microscillaceae > Microscilla. Next base: position 25,593 of record NZ_CANLRP010000056.1, read on the forward strand.
CAGTAGGAGCGTATACTTTATGCCCAGAAAATGCATAAAAGTCTGCATTCAAGTCTTGTACATCAATGTTTAAATGTACCGATGCCTGAGCACCATCTACCAACACTTTGGCACCTACTTTATGCGCCATGGCAATCATTTCCTTCACAGGGTTTACGGTTCCCAACGAGTTAGAAGCATGCACAATAGAGACAATCTTGGTCTTTTCATTGAGCAGTTTCTCGTACTCATCAATTATAAGCTTGCCCTCATCTGTAATAGGAATTACTTTCAAGTGAGCCCCTTTTTCTTCGCATAGTAGCTGCCAGGGAACAATATTGGAGTGATGCTCCATCGTAGAAATAATTACTTCATCGCCTGCCTGAAGTTGTTGCCTGCCAAAAGTAGACGCCACCAAATTGATTGCTTCAGTTACACCTCTTACAAATACCACTTCTTCTGTAGAAGCTGCGTTTAGAAACTGGCGGACAGTTTCGCGGGTAGCCTCATACTCTTGTGTACCCTTAGAAGCAAGGTAATGAGCCCCCCGGTGAATATTGGCATTGGTAGTGAGGTAGTAATTATTCAATGCATCTAACACTACCTTGGGTTTTTGTGTGGTAGCCGCATTATCTAGGTATACCAAAGGTTTTCCATTCACCATTTGGGTGAGTAAGGGAAAATCTTCTCTGATTTTATTTATATCAAAGACAGCATTGGTTTCTGTATTTGTGTTCATAATATTCTGATTTTTAAGTGCCTCTGTTTTTAAAACAGTAGCTATAGATATAAGCAACTGTAGGGGGCTTTTGTTTTTAGATATTGATTGATTTTACTGAGAAAACAAACTTTATTTAGAATACTTCTATATAAAAAAAGGTTCCCAGGAACTGCAAAAGTACAGAGTAAGTTTGAGAAAACCATTGAATCAAAAAGCTTAGGAATGGTGTAAAAATAAATTTCTATAGTTTAATAAAATATTTTGTTGCTAGACGAGGCAAAAAATCGGCTAATAGCATCGCTATTCGGCTATTTTTTAACAAAGTATAGCCTCAAAAGATGAGGTTAAGAATGCGTATTTATTTTGGTACCATTCCTAAGGAATTGTTCAAAAATAAATTTACACTCTGAGGGGTGATTTTTCGCCTTGATACTTCGTTATTTTTATTGCCCGTAGCGCTGCTATGGGCGCAAAAAATAGCCTCGTCTCAAAACAAAACCTCTACCTCAAGAATGGTAATTTAATTTCTCACCATTCCTTATAGCCTTTGGTGGAGTTGTTGTTAACAAAAAATGCCACCCAACATATTGTCAGATGGCATTCTATAGGAAGATTTTTATGAGTTTTGCCTAGCTGTTTGATTACAGACTATTAATAAAACTTATAACGTTGATCTTCAATATCTGATAACTCTCTCACTGCCTGGTCTATATAAAAACGAGCAAGGCTTTGCGCACGAGTAAGCAACTCTTTTTGTTGTTTAGAGTAATCCTTGATTTCACCAGCAGGAGTAATCTTGGTTACTTCAAACATAAATACGCCAGTTTGGTCACCAACTGGCTTAGACACCGCCCCTTTAGTAGTACCAAAGGCATATCCAACTGCCAACGGGTTAAAGCCAGCTCCCTGAATAGAGCTATTGTCATAACTTGCGTTGTTCATTGTTTTTACCTGAGCCAACGAGCCGTACGATTTAGCAATAGATTCAAGGTTAGCGCCTTTGGCTGCTTTTAGTTTTTCTAAAATTTGCGCCTTTTTCTTCTCCTGACGAACCTTGTTGGTCAAAGCTTCACGGTTTGCTTCAATGCTCAACTCATCTTTTTCTGTAGCTCCAGTCAAAGCAGCTATGATGTATACATTTTGATCAGACAATTCAACAGGTTTGAATATCTCCCCTACTTTTGTCTCATCTTTGAATGCCCATCTGATAATTTCACGAGCCCCTTGATAGCTTCCCAGGTTAGTAGCCGAAGGTTGTAGCTTAGGCGCGGTATTTTTGATCAATTTAGGATTTTTTGCTGCATTGGCTCTCAACTCCTCCAGTGTTTTACTGTTATTTACCAGCTTATCAGTAGTTTTGAAAGCCTCATCAATCGTGCTTTTGCCTGGTAATAACGTTTTCTTGATAGTAGCTACTTTGTACAGCTTATTAGTACTAGGGTGTATCACTTTAATGATGTGATACCCATACACTGACTTTACTACTTTTGGAATAACACCTATTTTGTCAGTGCCTTTGATAGCCTCACTAAATGGCTTTACGAAAGTCTTTAAGTTTGACCAACCCAAAGCGCCTCCTTTGCCTTTAGTACCATCTGTATTGTAGGTATTTGCTTGATTTTCAAAATCACCAGGATTATCCAGTAATTTTTTGAGAATATCTTCAGCTTTTCTACGTGCACTATCCTGCTCACTTTGTTTCATGGTAGAGTCAGCCTTAATCAAAAGGTTAGAAACGTTGGCGTAATAGTTTGCTGTGTCAGCTTTAGTATCACTGATTTTGTAGATAGTGTAAGTATTTTTATTATTCAATGGACCTACCACTGCACCCTTGGTAAGCGTAGGTACAGTTTCCCATATTTCTTTAGGGAGTTTAGTTGGGTCTTGGAAATTCATGTTAGGAGGGTCATCAGAGTTGATGACAGCAAAAGCAGAATCGTTCTCAGCCTTTGCGAAGTCTTTAGCCGTCTGACGAATCAAGTTGGCAAACTTGGTGCTGTCTTCTGGCGAAGGGTCTATTGAAAGTGCATAATACTCAAGAGAACGCGTTTCTTGTGACTTGTATTCGTCAGCGTGATCTCTCATATAAGCTTCCAGTTCAGTGTCAGTTACTTTTACAGTTGAATCAGCTACACTACTATAAGGTACATACAAAAACTTAAAGTCTCCTTTAGTGTTTTTGTTAGTGTAGTCACGTTTGGCTTCTGCCTTGGTAATGTAGGTAGAGAACTGTAGCAAACTAGTGTATTTTTTTTGCAGGCGATCTTTACGAATTCCTTCTCTCAGTTGATTTCTCTGAGGGGCAGGTATGTTAGTCCAGTAACTTCCAGCCATTTGAGGGCTGTATTTACCCGTAGAGTCTTTAAAAGTACGAGTAAGTTGTTGAATTACTTGAGACTGAGAGTCACGCATTAATGAGTCACCCTGCAATATTTCTTTAATCTCTTGTGGAGTTACAGTTATGCCTAGTTCTTCAAATTGTGGTTGGTATGCTTTTTTAAATATAAAATCGCCCCACACTTGCTCACGAATGCTATTTCGTGTTTGATCATTAATAGGGTATCCCTGTCTCTGGTACTGAGCTTCTACAAAACTTACTCGGTTGTTAAAGTCTTGATATGAAACACGTTCACCCTGAATGTGCCCCACAGTCATGCTTTCAGGACCACCGCCCTGTAACATTTTACCAAATAAATCTGTAAGAATAAAAGCTGCAATCGCCAGTGCAATCACTAGCACAGCCAACCCAGATCGCCTTCTAATTGAATTAATGATAGCCATCTTCCTATATGCTTCGTTAAAAATTAAACAAAAAATATTGTGTCATTCACAGTAGGTTTTTTAGGATTCCGCAAAGATACGGATTCATGTGGAATGCTCGACATAGAATCATAGAAATATTGGGAATATTAGGAATTTCGGGAAACTTTTAGGGGGCTTTTTCGTTTTTTAGGCTTACTTTTATTTTTTTGCAACGACACCTTTACTGTGTCTATGCGTGCGCGGTCTTGTATACTTAAGATGGTAAAAACAAAAGGAGAATAGTGTAAAACCTGGTTAGGTTTTGGTATATCTTCGTTGAGGTGTAGTATTAGTCCGCCCAATGTGTCGTATTCATCTTCAGGCAAATCCCAATCATATCTATCATTTAAGTAGTCTATTTCGTGGCGGGCACTCAAAATAAAGTTATTCTCATCAATTTTTTTCTCTACCCATACTTCTTTATCGTGTTCGTCCTGTATCTCACCAAAAATCTCTTCTATTACATCTTCTATAGTCACAATACCTGAAGTTCCACCAAATTCATCAAAAATAAGTGCGATGCTTTTGTGTTCTGCTATAAACTGTGCCAGCAACTCCTGGGCAGGCATACTTTCGGGTACACTAATAATAGGAGTGATGATAGAGGCAATGTTTTCTGGTTTTTTAAACAAGTCAAGCGAGTGGCAGTATCCTATGATTGCATCAATATTTTCTTGATATACCAAAATTTTAGAGTGCCCCGAATCCTCAAATGCTTTACGCAGCTTAATCAAGGTATTGTTTTCTTCTACTGCTACAATCTCGGTACGGGGTACCATACACTCCCTTACTTTTATATCTCGGAACTCAAGGGCTGCCGAAAATATTTTGGGGTCTATTTCAGGGCTTTCGCTTGCCTCGTTGGTGTTAGGGGCTATATTGCTTACATACTTGTCAAGGTCTACCAGGTTGTATACTGCCCGGTCTTCAGAGTAATCAAGCCTAAAAATGTTGATAATGACAAACTTTGAAAAATTAACCATTAGGTATACAAACGGGAATAACATATAATAAAGCAATGACATCGGGATTGAGAGGAATGTCAACAGGCGGGTAGGGTTGATCAAAAAGATAGACTTAGGAAGAAATTCAGCCGTAATGAGTACAATAATAGTAGATAAGATAGTTTGGATAAATAATATATTGAACTCATTATTAATGCTTAGGGGCAAGTAGGCAAGCAACAGCGGATCTAAAATTTCGGCCATGTAAATGCCATATACTACCAATGTGACAGTATTACCCATCAATAAGGCTGCTATAAAGTAAGAAGATTTGTCGATAAAACGCGCCAGCAATCGTTCAGGAAGCTTGCCTTTTTGGCTTTGTAGCTCAATATGCAATTTATCGGCAGACACAAAAGCTATTTCGGTACCTGAGAAAAGGGCTGATAGTACCAGCGAAATAAGAACACCAATCGTTTGGTATAATTCCATGGATTATTTTCGGCGTTTTTTCTTTTTAGTATAGTTTGAATTGGACGCGTCTTTTTTGGGCTTTGTGCCAGTGGTTTTGTTGGGTGTTTGCTCTGCTACTGCAGCTTTTTCTTTTCGCTTTAATTTACGTGCTTGATAGCTAAATAAGCAAATGATTGAAAACATAAAAATCCAGTAACTTTCTTTTCCCTGGCCTGCAAAAACCTGATTGATGCCTATCACCAAAAAGCCAACAGATGCAGATAATAGAATAGAATCAACTAATTTCATTTTTTAATAAGTGTTTTCGACTATAAAGTAACTTCTTTTTGAGTGCTTTATACAACAAACTATTGTTTTACTGTAATAATTCCTTTGGGTTGTCCTATTTGGTAACGCTTTAGATCTTGTTGTGCTTCTATGCCTTTGCCAGCCAAGTTGTCTTTGGGGCTAGTGATTTTGATAGGAGCAGAGGTATAAAAAATTTTTTTGGTGGTATTCCAATGCAAGGTATCAGACAACAACGACTTATTTTCCAACAAATTTGTAACCACAACATTGCCTACGGCTGTCCAGAGTTTTTCTTTTTTGGAGTAAAAAGCAGAGTCTGCCACCAACCTGCCATTATTTTGCAATTGGGCATCATAAAAATTTACCGTTAAACCTTTTGGGAATACTCGATCTTCATTCTTATATTCTTGTTGCAAAGGAGTTCTAAGGTTAACCTTTACTTTACCCGAATCGCTGTAAAAAGCATTGACATTGGTAATTTCTATCAAAGGTCCTTTGTACTGAGAAGCTTTTCTAGTAGTGTCTTTGGTTTCGCAGGCAATTAGTCCAATTATAGAGCATAATATAACGAATACAAAAGAATATCGCATGAATGATATAAGTGAGTGTTGTTGTAATAATTGTTAGTTGGTAGCTACTATAGCCTCAAGCTTTAAGCGATAAGCTGCAAGTTAAAGCTGTTCTACAAATTTCCATGGTTTTATATCATGTTGATTTTTAGTGGTTTATAAAATTCGTAGATGAAAGCTTAAAGTACAGCATTTACTAATTTAAAACATACACTAAATGGAAAAACGTGGGAACCTTAAATAAAGAGAGTCCCACGTTTTTTTGTTTATAATGTTGATAGGAGCCTGACCAGCTATTGACCTACAATAGTTACAGTTTCTCCGATCCAGCAACCTACATTTACAGCTTTACCTGACATAGAGTGGGTAAACACTTCTTCTTTGGTTGGGAAATACTGTCTTGCTTTTGCCATACCACCACTGTTGCCAGCTTTCTGGAACATGTTATAAGCTGCAATGTATACAGCCTTGGCGTGACAAGGGTTTTTAGGGTTGGTACCATTACAGCTTTTACCGCTTGCCATATACATATAAGCTACCATATTGTAAGCTTTGCCTGCAATAGATGGGTTAAGCTTGGCGGCAGTGTAAGCATTTTTACGAGCAGCTCCGTAAGCCCCCATGCCTCTTTGCATGCCAGCTAACTGTAAATAACCATCTGCTTTTTTCTGGTCAGTATCAGCTAGTTCAATGGCTTTTTCCAAATACCCTTTTGCTTTTTGTTTATCATCACGATAAGCATTTACCAAGTTCATAGCACGACCATAAGTAGGCTTTTTCTTGAAAAGTTTCTCTGCCAACTCCAGAAACAAAGGCTTTTTAGTACAACGTTCTTCGCCTTCTTTAGCATTTTTACTTGCTTGAATCATACGAGCCAATACTTGCTCAATCATTTTTACATTTTCAGGGTCAGCTTTGTACTTAGGCACATAAAATTTGTATACAAAGTCGCAGTTCATCGTAATAACACTTGCCAGGTGAGCATTGAGTGTTTGTTTTGCTTTGTCCCACTTTGCGCCAGAGTTAGCCTCTGCTATCTTAGTCAATTCCTCGTGAAGGTTAAGCACCTCATCTTCGGTCAATTGATTGGCTTTTTTCTTGGCGGCAGCAATGCCCATATAATGAGATACTACGTTGGCTTCAGTCTTGTTACCGTTTAGCTTTACAATTTTTGCATATAGTTTATACAAATCTTCTGTGCGACGACCAGTCCAGTAATAAGGAGCATAATAAGCTTTATAAGACAACACTTTTGCTTCATTGCCAAAATACTTGATGCGTTGATCATACAAATCCATGGCTTTGTCCTGATACTTTACTTTGTTGGCTTTGTCAGTAGCTTTTTTTGCCAACCCATGGTATACCTGTATTCCTTTAATGTATACATTTTTGTGTAACTGTGGGTGATTTGCCAACAACCACTCTAAGGCAGGCAGGGCTGTCTCGTAGTTTTTTTGGCTGGCATTGTCACCTAATACAATAAATTTTTCTCTTACGTCTGAAGGCCAGTCATTAGGGTTACCACCTTTGATGCCTTTGGTAGGTTGTGCTTGGGCGTTTGTAAGACTAACAAACAACGCCATAAATACAAATAAGAATAGTGAACGTTTCATCGTGTTTTAAATTTTAATCAATTTTAGGTTTAACAAACCATCTATCATTAAGTGTAGCTCCCAAATGGATGCGTACGTATCTTTCCTGAACCAATCCATCAGATATACGGCCTTGTTGTCCTAGTACCACCGAAAGATTTAATAATGATCGGTTTTTTTGTACAGGTAACGAAACTCCAAAGCTAATCGACATATCTTGGACCTGTTCAGGATTGATGGGGTTTTGTTTATATTTAAATCCAGCTCTGTAAGTCACCCTCTTCCAATAATTGTTTAAGCTGCTTACGTTGGGGGTATACTCACCTCCTATTGCTACTCCGTAAATATTGCTTAAGTTGGTAGTAGAATTATTTACTTTGAAAGCTGACCAGTTTTCGAGTATCACATCTGCGCCTAATTGCCACCGGTAAGCTCTTTCTATGCTTGCGCCGAAGCGTAAGCGATTAGGCATGTCAATGCTGGTTGCCTGGTTATTAGTAAGTGTATCTTGAACTAAAATGATATCATTATCATTGCGACGGTCAAAAGATACAAAACGTTTGGCGTTAAGGTTTGTAGCCATGCTAAAGGTGCCTCCCAGGTTTAAAAACAGGTTTTTGCCCAGGTTTTGTTGGAATGACACGCCTGGTTCCAGTAATAAATCGTTTACACGAGTACGGTTAAAATAAGTAACAGTAGTACGTAGAGGGCTTGAACCTAAAAATAGCTCAGATGAGGACTCATTGATGATAGAACCAAACAACCAGTTAACCTTTAAGCCAATAAAAAGTTTTTTGAATATAGCCACACTATTAGTAATAAAAATAGAGTTCACACCTCCTTCGCCTTTTTGAGTCAAATCAGTAGAAAAATCGGAATTAACTATATTAATACGTGATCTTGACTCATAATTAATGGTACTATAAGGAGTAAGCCCTATTCCTGTTGCCCATACCTTGCCTATAGGAAAAGAGAGTGCAAGGTAGTTGTAACTACCCCCAGCATCTTGTTGTGAGTCATTGGTGTTTTTTAATGTTTTGACTTGTCCCAATACTCCTGCTTCAAAAACAGTCAGGCGGTTGCGGGCAAGTAGTGCAGGGTTTATGTTGTTATATATATTGAGTAAGCTTATAGAGTTGTTACTGACACCTACCCCTCCCATACCTGCTTGGTGAGAAAATGTGGAACCGAGCATTTCGCCAATACCCACTTGTGAATATGGAGAGTTACCAAAGTTCTGAGCGTAACTAATATGAAATAGCCCGCTTAGACATAGAATCAAAAATAATCTATGAAATTTACGACTTGAGTTTGTTTTCGACATTGTAGATTAATATTCTGTTCAACCCGATGAGTATCAAATTGGAGGCTACAAATATGGACTCTTTTATTTTTGATTCAAAAAAAGCAGCATCTCCCCCACATAAAATCGGCGCAAAATTACCAAAAATTTCACTATAACCCGCTATTACCCCTTCTATTTCGGCAACCAATCCATTTATTACCCCACTAAGCATCGCTTTTGGAGTGCTGGTACCTACCAGTGCTGGTCGTGTTGTTGCCGCCTCTATCAGTGGTAAACGATCGGTATAATGATGGAGGGCTTTAAAACGCATTTGTAAACCTAATGAAATACTCCCACCAAAATAATTGTTTTGTTGATCTATGAAATCATAAGTAATACAAGTGCCTGCATCTATTACCAAACAACTGTCCTGCGGGTAGAGCACCCTTGCACCCACAACACCTGCTATGCGGTCAGTGCCTAAAGTATGAGGGGTTTCATAATGGTTTATCATTGGCACTGGCAAAGTACTGTCCAGCACTACTACCTTGCTATATTGCTTGAGTTGATCAAGCAAGTTGTCAAGATTGCTTCTTACCGAAGAGATAATAATATAATGGGGTTGCTCTTTTTGTACCAGGTGTAAAATTGATTTTTCAGACAATTGTTCATGGTACTCAAGCATTTTTTGTTGCCTGAAAAAAGCGGCTTTTCCCGTTGTATTGCCTAAATCAATACACAAGTTCAGTGGATGCATTACGCGATTTTTTGTTAAGGCTTTGGTTGTATAAATAAATAGGAAGAATAAAATATTGATAATTTGGAATATTTGCTTTATTAGAAGAAGAATATTTGCTAATAAAAAAAGTGTGTGATTATCAACGTTTTATGCATGTATAATTACAAAGTTTTCCTATAAATTTGCACATTGCTTTTTATGACTACAAAAATAACATATATCTGTGGTCTTTACGCAGTCCAATGTTTTTTTGTCTCCTTTGGGTATGTAAGAAGCAGAACATTTTAAAATATATAGAAGTGGTAATGGTCAAAAAACCTTCTATATTTACTGACATATTTATAATTTAACCTCTAAAAACACAAGAAGTAAAATGAAGGATCTTTTAGCAAAATTTGAAAATAAACGCCCGGAAATTGTATTTGAGTGGCAGGATTCAGAAACAGAAGCTGAAGGTTGGGTGGTTATCAATTCATTGCGTAATGGCGCTGCTGGTGGAGGTACCCGAATGCGAAAGGGGTTGAATAAGCGAGAGGTTGAGTCGCTTGCTAAAACAATGGAAGTAAAGTTTACGGTTTCTGGCCCCCCTATAGGAGGAGCAAAATCAGGAATTAACTTTGATCCTAACGATCCGCGAAAGCATGGTGTATTGGAACGCTGGTATAAAGCAGTAATTCCATTGCTAAAAAATTATTATGGTACTGGTGGCGACTTGAATGTGGATGAAATAGCTGAGGTGATTCCCATTACCGAAGAATATGGCTTATGGCACCCACAAGAAGGGGTGGTAAATGGACACTACCATGCCAATGAGCCTCAAAAAATCAAAAAAATTGGTCAACTGCGTCAAGGCGTTTCTAAAGTCATAGAAAACCAAAATTATATTCCTTCCAATGCTGCCCACAAATATGTAGTGGCTGATATGATTACAGGTTATGGAGTAGCAGAAGCTGTAAAACACTATTACAATATTTGGGGTGGCGACTTTGTTGGTAAACGTGCCATTATACAAGGCTGGGGTAATGTAGGTGCCGCTGCTGCTGTATACCTTGCCAATATGGGAGTAAAAATAGTAGGTATTATTGATCGTGTGGGTGGCTTGTTAAACTCAGATGGCTTTAGTTTTGACGAGATAAAAACACTGTTTGTAAATAAGAATGGAAATAAACTGGTGGCCGATAAACTGGTTCCTTTTGACGAGGCCAACCAAAAAATATGGAGCATGGGTGCCGAAATCTTTATTCCAGCGGCAGCTTCTCGTTTGGTAACCAAAGCGCAGGTAGAGCAAATGATTGCCGCCAATTTGGAAGTGGTTTCGGCAGGTGCCAATGTGCCTTTTGCCGACGAAGAAATCTTCTTTGGACCTATCAGCGATTTTGCTGATACTCAGGTGGCTATTATTCCTGACTTTATTGCCAACTGTGGTATGGCCAGGGTATTTGGTTACTTAATGTCAGGTGAAGTAGAGCTCAGTGATGAGGGAATTTTTTCTGATACATCTGAGATCATCAAAGAGGCTTTGGCAAAAGTACAGGAGGCCCACCCCAATACTAAAAACATTGCAAAAGCAGCTTTCAAAATAGCCTTAGAGCAATTGGTATAAGTTACTAAAATAGTATATAGCAATAAGCAGTCAATTTTCTGAGTGATTCATCTTAGAATGTATTGACTGCTTATTTTATTTTGTATAATTTACCCCAAAAACTAATCGATAGCAGAAAAATGAAAAAAAAGTACTTTTTTATCCAGGTCGCCCTGCTGATATTTTTGAGTTTTGGTAGTTTGAAGCTCCAGGCGCAAAGCCGAAAATCGTCTAAAGATCACTTGGTACAGATTACCACTTCGTTTGGTGATATGTACCTTGTTTTATATGAAGATACCCCAAAACACAAGAATAACTTTATAAAACTAATCAAGAAAAAGTTTTATAAAGATTTATTATTTCACCGTATAATCAAAGGGTTTATGATTCAGGGGGGAGACCCCGATTCACGCAATGCTCCCAAGGGCAAAATGTTGGGCATGGGTGGATCAAACATGGCAAAAATAGAGGCAGAGTTTAGACCTAACCATATACATAAAAAAGGTGCGTTGGCAGCTGCACGTGATGGCAATCCCAAAAAGGCTTCTAATGCGTGTCAGTTTTACATAGTACAGGGCAGACCTGTAACAGATAAAGAATTGAACGCCATTGAACTACGCAAAGGTATAAAATACACCGATGAGCAACGCAAGGCTTATAAAACAGTTGGAGGGTTCCCTCCTTTAGATCAAGAGTATACGGTTTTTGGTGAAGTAGTGAAAGGTTTTGAGGTAATAGACAAAATAGCCCAACAAGAAAAAGACCGGGCAAATCGACCTTATAAAGATATAAAAATGGATATTAAGGTGCGAAAAATGCGCAAGAAGAAAATTACCCGAAAGTTTGGGTATAAATACAATCAGTAAGCTTTTTATGGCTGGAAAAAGTACAATAAATATTATTGAATTTAATCATAAGAGCAGTTATTCGAAACACAGATGGGTTGTTTTGAAATAACTGCTTTTTTTACGTTTTCTATTTTCTGTGATAGTTCAAAATAAGTAATAGCTCCACTATTTTATTTTTCCTTAGGAGGGTTACGGGTACTTAGATTTTAGGCAGGCAAGTGATGTTAAAACTTTCAAAAGATTGTCATTTTTGTATATACAGTGTTGCATAAATGCCGACAAAACGACTATATTTCGTCAAAGCACTGATATAACTATGAATCAACCAACAATAAAAAAAAATGCTTATAACTTCAGGTGGCTCTTACAAATGGCGTGGCGCGACAGCCGACGTAACTTGTCGCGTTTGTTGCTATTTACTGCTTCCATCATTTTGGGTATAGCTGCTTTGGTGGCCATCAACTCTTTTGGTAACAATATGCGTGCTTCTATTGACTCCCAATCTAAAGATTTATTAGGGGCTGATTTGGTCATTAGTAGTGCACAATCTCTTGATAAAAAAACGCGGGTAAAACAGTTGATTGACTCGTTAGCAGCCTTGGGCGAAGTGTCAGAAGAGGTCGCTTTTCTATCTATGATTTATCTGCCCAAAAGTCAAGGCAGTCGTTTGGTACGTGTGCGGGCACTCAAAGGCAACTACCCATTTTATGGCAAAATTGAAACTCAGCCAGTGTCTGCTGCTCAGACCTACTCAAGCCAACAACAAGCAATTGTAGACAACACTATTATGACCCAATACAGTGCAAAAGTGGGTGACTCGATACGCATTGGCAAAGTGACGTTCAGGGTGGCTGGGAGCATCTTTCAGATTCCAGGGCAAAGCGAACTAAGCACTACTGCCGTGCCGATTGTATACTTTCCTTTGAAATACTTGTCTCAAACCAATTTAATAAAAAAAGGAAGTCGTATCAATTATCGATATTATTTCAAACTGCCTCCCTCGGTCAATTTAGAGCAACTTGAGACACGCGTTAAACCTTTGCTGCAGCAAGAAAGCCTCCGTTTTGAGACGGTAGCCGATCGCAAGCAAAGAGTAGGGCGGGTGTTCGAGAACTTATCAGAGTTTTTTAATTTGGTGGCTTTTGTTGCCTTGCTTTTAGGCTGTTTAGGGGTGGCTAGTTCTGTACATGTGTATATCAAAGACAAACTTAAAACGGTAGCGGTTTTACGTTGTTTAGGTTTAAGCGGTAACCAGGCGTTTACCATTTATTTGTTGCAAATTGCATTGATGGGGTTTGCCGGAGCTTTTATTGGAGCTTGTTTGGGGGTGTTGGTTCAAGTGATATTACCAAAAATATTTAGTGATTTTTTGGTAGTTGATGTCACAATGAGTATTTCGTTCACTGCTGTATGGCAAGGTTTACGATAAATATTATTTGAAAGCCCACTGGTTTCAATCGTGGGATGAAAAATAATTGCCGAATGGCAAATGATTTTGTATATTTGGATCAATGAGATAGATGATAACCAAATCTTTCTCTCATCTTATGAAAACAATTGGTAGGGACAGATGCCAATGTCCGTTAACGTGAGCCGTTAGGCTGTGCGTTGGGCAAGAATCCCACTGGCTTTAGTCGTGGGAGTTGTCAATAACAGGCGTTGTAGTAGCAGTCTTGTTTGGTTTGTTACCCTTGTTAAGCATTAGAAAAATCTCTCCTCTGCGAACTTTACGGGCTTCAGTAGAAGAAAAAAAATCAAGCATTGACCCACTTCGTGGGTTGGTAATACTGTTGATTTTACTGTTTATTTTTGGGTTTGTTTATTTCCAGTTGCAGCGCATTGCTCCTGCATTTTTTTTTACGATTGCCTTATTGCTGGCTTTTTTGCTACTCAATGGGCTAGGGCGCACCGTGATGTGGTTGGTACGCAGGTTTTTTCCTGTATCCTGGAACTATCTTTGGCGCCAAAGCCTGGCCAATTTATACCGCCCCAACAATCAAACCCTCATTTTATTGGTATCTATAGGCTTGGGCACTGCCTTGATCACTACTTTGTATTTTACTCAAGGTTTGCTCATCAATCGGGTGGCACGCTCTGGCATCGAAGGGCAACCCAATATGGTGTTGTTTGATATTCAAAACAAAGACAAAGATGCGGTGGCAGATATTGTACGCAAGTTTAACCTAAAAGTGCAACAGCAAATGCCAGTAGTTACTATGCGTATTGCCAAAATCAATGGAAGAAGCAGAAAAGCTTTATTGAACGATCAACAAAGAAAAATACCCCGTTGGACTTTATACCGCGAATACCGCGTAACATATCGTGATACCATTAATACCGAACTGGAGAAAGTATCAAAGGGTACCTGGCAGGGTAAAGTGAGTAGTGTCAACGCGCCTATTTATATATCAGTAGATGAGCAACATGCTACACGAATGGGGCTGTCTATTGGCGACAAGATCACTTTTAATGTACAAGGGTTAATGGTACCTACTATTGTGGGTAGCCTCAGACAAATTAAGTGGGGTAGTTTCTCTCCAAACTTTTTGCTGTTGTTTCCAAAAGGAGTGTTAGAAGAAGCCCCTCAGTTTCATGTAATGATGATGCGGGTGCCCAATACCAGTGTATCGGGCAGGTTTCAAAAAGCCCTTGTAGAAAAATACCCTGGTATTTCTGTCATAGACCTGGGGCTGGTAGTCAAAACCATTGACGATGTATTGGGACAAGTGGCTTTTGTCATTCAGTTTATGGCGTTATTTAGCATTCTTACTGGTTTAGTGGTGTTGGCAGGATCGGTTATTATCAGTCGTTTTCAGCGGGTACAAGAAAGTGTGCTTTTGCGCACGTTGGGTGCCAGTCGCCGTCAAATTCTTTGGATCAATGTGTTAGAGTATTTCTTTTTGGGTAGCCTGGCTTCCTTGTCGGGTATTGTACTTGCCGTATTCAGTACCTATGCTTTGGCACATTTTGCTTTTAAAGTACCCTTCTATATCCACTACTGGTCTACCTTTGCGATCTACTTTATCATTACTGCTGTCACTATTATGATTGGTATGCTCAATAGTCGCGGAATATTAAACAAGCCACCGTTAGAGGTATTACGAAACGAGCATGCCTAGAGGCCATAGAAGTGGCAAGTAATGAGCGATTAGCTACAAGTAAGGGCAATGGGCATAGTATGATATATTTAATGCTGCCTAGGTACTTCATTAAGGTAAAATATTATATAATTTGATATGAAACATGGCACAAAACTCTCAAGAACCAATATGGACAATCCCTAATATACTTTCGTTGTATCGTTTGCTGGTTTTTCCTTTGATCCTTTACTTTATTGTGAGCCAACAAGAACAACTCTTTGTGGTTTTTATTGCCATCAGTCTCATTACCGATATTCTGGATGGAGCCATTGCCCGTGGGTTTAATATGCAAACCAAGCTAGGAGCAAAGCTTGACTCCTGGGCAGACTTAGGGGTATTTGTATTGGCTTTTTTTGCAGCGTATCAGTTTCGTCTGGCAGACATCAAAGGCTTGTACTGGCTTTTTATTTTGTACCTGTTTTGCTGGTTTTTGGCCTATTTGGTAGTGTTTATTAAGTTCAAAGGTTTGATAGGCTTGCATACTTATATGTTTAAGGTGACGGGCTATTTGCAAGGCATATTTATGTTTGTGTGGTTTGTTTTTGGGTTTCAAGCCTGGCTGTGTTACCTGGCACTGGGTTGGGGTACCCTTGCCTGTATTGAAGAAATTATTATTATTCTTATCATTCCTGAGCCTCGCTCCAATGTAAAGGGCTTGTACTGGGTCTTAAAAAATTAATCAATGCATCCTGTATTTTACTACCTTATGCCCTATATGCTCATCGGCATAGTGGGTATGGCATTGGGCAACCGCAAAGTACCGCCCAAAGAGCAACAGCAACGTTGGATAAAACTTGTCAGTTACCTTTGTATTATTCTAGGAGTCAAAATATGTATTTTGGCAGAGGGTTACTGGTTTATGGCTTTTGCCATATTATTGATGCTCGCCATTTTAGTTGAAGTGGTGGGTGTAGCTTGGCAAAACCCCTTGTCATTTGCTGCCTATGGGCAAATAGGGTTGTTATATCTTCTACTTGTTGCTGGATTTTTATTGTTTGCCTTTCGCTTACCTTCCACAGTTATTCTTACTGGTTATTTTGTGGTAGTTACATTTGATGGTTTTAGCCAGATAGCAGGACAACTTTTTGGCAAAACTCCCTTTTTTACCCACATTAGCCCCGCCAAAACCCGTGAAGGTTTTATAGGAGGAGCTTGTTTTGGTTTGACAGCTGCTTTGCTTGCCAAAACCTGGCTCGACTATGCCTGGTGGCAA
The DNA here is from genome assembly GCF_947493425.1 of uncultured Microscilla sp. Taxonomy (GTDB): domain Bacteria; phylum Bacteroidota; class Bacteroidia; order Cytophagales; family Microscillaceae; genus Microscilla. The sequence goes on from NZ_CANLRP010000056.1 coordinate 41,769, forward strand.
GCCCTTGCTACTGGATTGGCAAGCATAGCGTTGGCGCTTGCGGGCGACCTTGCAGCCTCTTATTACAAACGACTGCACCAAGTCAAAGATTTTGGCAAAGTACTGCCAGGACAAGGCGGCATCACCGATCGTTTTGATAGTTTTTTGTGGGTAGGGGCAGGGTACGGTTATTTTGGTTGGTTTTTTATATAAGCAAACATAAAAAAGCCCTGACTTGATTTGCCAGGGTTGATACAGTGATATTTTTGTAAACCTTGTCAGGGTTTTTAATTAACAAGTTTATAAACACTTAAAAGCAAGTACTAAATATCCAGCACCTTTTCAGAGCTATGCATATTGTCAATGGGTTGCCTTTGCCTTGGTTAAAGCCTCTGCACTGGTAATGTTTTTACCCAAGCCACCCAAGTGAGGACAGTCTAACAACGATTGCATGCCTTTAAACTCTACTGGAGTTTTGGTATAACCATAATTATCGGCAAGGGTTTGAGTACTACGACTAGCGCCCATTCCCACCTCTACATCATGCATCGTAATCTGACAAGGGTGTTCATATCCGCAAGCGTGGGATATTTGTAATACCTCTTTGCGGAAAGCAGTCATATAATTATGAAAACGTACCGATTTGAAAGTAGGGTCAAGACCTGAAGACAACCACTTGTTTTGGGTAGCTACTCCCGCCGGACATTTGTTGGTGTGGCATACTTGCGCCTGGATACAACCAATAGACATCATAGGTTCGCGTGCCATCTGAATAAGGTCGGCACCCATGGCCATCGCCATTAAAGCTTTGGCTGGAAAGCCCAAACGACCAGAGGCAACAAATACAACCCTATCGGTAAGTCCTCGCTCTAAGAATATTTGATATACACTGGTAAAGGCAAAAGCAAAAGGCAATGATACATGGTCGGCAAAAGAGTGAGGCGCAGCCCCTGTACCACCTTCGCCTCCATCAATGGTAATAAAGTCGGGGCCTTTCCCCCGTTGTACCATCAGGTCGGCTAGTTCTTCCCACATTTTGAGTTGCCCCACCGCCGATTTAAAACCTACGGGTAAGCCCGTGTTTTCGGCAATGTCTTCTATAAAATCCAACATTTCGGGCACGTTGGTAAAAGCTGTGTGTGAGGCAGGCGATAATATGTCTTTGCCCATTGGAAGCCCACGTATTTCAGCAATTTCTTTGGTAATTTTAGAGGCGGGCAAAATGCCTCCTTTGCCTGGTTTGGCACCTTGCGACAATTTGATTTCAATTGCTCTGATAAAAGCGTTTTTTTCAACTAGTTCTACCAATTTGTCCATCGAAAAGTTACCATCTTTGTCACGTACCCCATAATAACCTGTACCAAAGTGAAACATTACATCGCTGCCGTGGCTGTGGTAAGGTGACAAGCTTCCTTCGCCTGTGTTATGATAACAACCGCTGGTTTGGGCACCTCGGTTGAGGGCTGTCACAGCATTTCGCGAAAGCGAGCCAAAACTCATGGCTGAGATATTGCCCACCGAATAGGGACGAAAAGGTCTTTTGCGTTGGTTGTATTCACCCATCACTTTGGCACAAGGCAAAAAATGAGGGTCTTTCAGGTTGGGGTGGTTTTCGGGAAGCTGGTAGGCAAACATGGCGGGGTTGATAAATACATGACCAGGAGCATAAATATCTTTATCGGTTCCAAAACCTTCATAGTTATTTTGCTTCTTCGATGAAGCATACACCCAAGAGCGTTGACTTCGGTTAAAGGGGAGCTCTTCGCGGTTGCTTGCTACAATATACTGTCTTAGCTCTGGACCTATCGACTCAAGCAAATAACGTAAGCGACCTACCACCGGAAAATTGTGCTTGATGGTTTGGCGTTTGTTCAAAATATCTCTGATTGCCATGTAGATGATCCAAATAGGTATGAGGACAAAAAGTATTGCCAGAAACTCAACCTCTAGAAACTCTAACTCAGTAATAAATTCTTTAAATCGCTGCATTTGTTATTGTAGATTTGACAAATAATAGTGAAAAGATTGTTTGGTGATGTATAGACATAACAGACATGTATTGTACCAAATGCCTGTTTGGTATAAATAAAAGGAATTTTATATGTTATCTTAAAACTCTACAGATTATTCGTTACCAAATGAAAACCTGTTTAGGGCATCATTGACTTGTTCTGGAGAGATGTCTTGTTGTTCAAAAAATCGCTGAGCAAGTTTGTAGTTAATGAGTTGTGCAAAGCCATTTAATATAAAATGCCTTGTTATTTTCCCTTTTCCTCCTCCCAGTTGTGCAATCCACTCAATAGTTTTATCCTGAGTAAGCTGATCCTCTATTTCATAAAAGTAGCCTGCGACAAAGTAAATGAGAGAAATAAGGTTTTTAACCACATTGTAGTCAGGTATCCTGTTATCTTCCCAACCTAAAACCTCCTTACAAAACTTAAATACCCCTTCAATCTTGGCTCTCTTGCAGTATAACTCAAACACCATTTGCGCCATTTGAAGCTGATCAACCTGCATATTAGT
>NZ_CANLRP010000057.1 GCF_947493425.1 uncultured Microscilla sp.
TTAAAAATGTTTGGTCACAATTTTAACTTGTTTTTACCGTAGTGGGTTTCTTTTTTGCAAATGGCTAAAGTCGAGCTTAGCTTTGGTCTATTGGTACGTTATTTAAAACAAACTCAAAGAAGGTGTTTCCATTGATTTTTTGTACCAACTCGTGGTGACGGTTATAGATAAACACACTGGGAGTCATGACATGACCAAAGTAATCAAATATTTTTTTCTCTTCAATTTGCATTACCCTATAGTTGTCATACTTATTCATCTCATAAGCCTCATCAAACGTTTTCAGCGCTTTGATTGGCTCGCTGGAAAACAGAATCACTTGAGTACCCTCTAACTGGTTGGCATGTTTGACCAAATTCTTGGCGTTGTCTTGACAATGATGACACAAAGAATTGAACAAGAAAAACAAAGTAGTTTTTTTATCAAGGTCTTTGCGTGTAAAGGGTTTCCCGTCAAGGGTAGTCAATTGTATATCGGGTATTTTTTGAGCTTGAGGGTTGGGCTTGTTATTGGTAATTATTTTTCTGGCGTTAGCCCCACTGTTTACTCCTCCTTTAGAGTTTTGGCAGCTCCACATGCTTAACAAAAGCACTAAAATGAGCAGCAACCCTCCTAATCCAACAATTCTTCCTTTCATTTTGTATGTACGTTTAAACTGTTTGTGTAATATATAATAATTGCTCATTACAGCCTGTTGCAGGCAAACTACTGAGAGCAGTTGCACAAAAATAATAATTTTACGCAAAATCGGGTGAGAAAATAATTGTTTGATAATATACTCATCGCCTTGGCTCGTGTCTCCATGAGCTGATCGGAACCTTCAAAAATAATGTTCCCAGGCGTTGTGATGAGGCGATCTACCTCGTGTCTTTGAAAAAAAAGAAAGGTATTTTAAAGCGGAAGAACGACACGGTGTATGATTCGAAATATGAAGAAAAACGGCAGTACACTAATAAAAAAGGGGCAACTCGTAGCCCCTTTTAATTTCTTAAAAAAATTATATCAAAATACTTGACCTTGTACCTCGCTGAGCAACGATATACATTGGTATCCAAGGAGACACAAACCGAGGTGAAGGATAAAAAAAACACCTGCCACTGACAGGTGTTTTTAAGTTAGGTTTTTATATGGAGTGCATAATAGTTATATGGTTTATAGATTTAATTCCCTTGACTAAGTATTAGTGCATTGGGTACTAAGTTACTCACATATTAGCTATGCTGAGCTCGGCACAGTAGAACTGTAGCCTCGGTTCTTTGGCGACTTTTGCCCCCTGACTTCCTCGTAAAAAAATTAGATAGCTAAGGTCCTGATATGCATCGCATGCGTCAAAGCTTAATTTTACGAACACTTAAAATACCGTCAAAATCATCAAAAACGACTCTTTTAGGCGCAACTCCTACGGAGCCGTGTCTCGTTTCGTTTATTTTTTCTACCAAGGTTTCGCCCCACTGGGGCTAATATTCGTAAAAAGTGGCATAAAAACGAGCAAAGAGTTTTGAACGATTCCATAAAAATTGTGATTCAACACAACTTGAAGCTGGTTTTTACAGGCGGAATTTTAAGCCCTGACCAATGTGATATGCATCGGAATTCAGAAAGCGAACTATCCACCATTTTCACGACTCGTCAGAAAACAAAATTCATCCAAATTAATAGGCAACTTATTTAATCCCCAATGCACTAGCATCAACTTTTGTCCACCTGGCTTAGTCCGCTTTTCTTACAGAGCTTACGCCAGAGCTATTGCTTTGCAAGGTAGGATTGCCTTTGTAACGTACTTTTGAAGCACCACTGGCTTCAACTGAAAGTTTGTTAGCTACCTGTACATATACCTTACTGGCACCCGAAAGCTCCAGTTCAGCATTTTTTACAGCAAAGTCATACGCCATAATTTTGGAAGCACCACTTATGTTTAGCTTTACATTGTCAGCGTTTCCGTCCTTTAGTTCAACTTTAGAGGCTCCCGATATGTCCAGATTCATTTGTCCTTCGCTAAAACCTCTGGCAGTAAGCTTGCAAGCTCCCGACAGGTTCAAAGCTTCAAGACTTGGGGTGCTTATTTCCAACACAATATTACGGTAACTGCCTCTTTTAAAGCTCAGTTTTACTTGCTCACCATTTTGGGTCAGCTTTAGCTTGTCCAAATCTGCTTCACGTCCCTTGGCTACTACCTTTGTTTCGTTGCTTTTTACCAGTTTTACCTTGAATACGCCACCAATGGTTAATTTTTTGAAATTATTTACCTTAAATGCCCTTGTTCCATCACCATGGTTTTGTTCTTCGTGGCTCACACGATTGTCATTATCATTGTAATATCCACGTCTGTTTTCATAACGGGCAATTTTTTCTTCATCGGGGCTATGCTTACAACTTATACATACCAAACGACCACTCTTTTTAAACTTCCACACGTTTTTTCCATCCATATCGCGGGCACTATACCCATTTTTGTTAATCGTGTTATAAATAATGTGACGCAGGCTATTGGTCATTATAAACTCCTTTTCGTAAGGAATGTATAGTCTCATTTTGTTACTTTGTGCCCTAAACTTGGCCTTGGGCTTAAAGGTGAAGTTTCTGTCGAAAAGTAATGTGTTATCTTCCTTGGCTACCCCATATTCAATCATTTGTGCATTATTGGCAGCGTCCTGGTAACTTTCTCCGGCAGCGCCAAAGCTATGCTCTAGTTTAAAAGCGGCTTCGCCATAACCCTGCAAAGTTAACCTGCTGCGTCGGTAGTCTTTCATTCCATTATTTTGGTTCAGGTCCAACATTACAGGAGCTTTTCCTTCAAAAGTATAATACTCTACTTTGCCCGATGTGTTGGTGTAGCCAAAGTTGTTAATGTTGGGAGGTAATGCCACACCTAAGCCAATCAGACTAACTACCCAAAGCCCAGCCATTGTCCAACCAAAACGAGCCCGAATGACCCAACGGCGTAACAATAACGAAATGCCTAAACCTATGATAAACAAACTTGGTATGAGCAGGGTAAAGTACATGCTAGTAGCAAGCAGGGCGGGTAGTTCCATACTATTATAGTAAAACCTTGCGGGTACTGGTCCTAAGTACATTCCTTCAAAGTGAAAATTACCCAAGGTAAAAATAACGGCAATGGTTAAGCCTACCGTCATACTCAAGCCCATAATAAAAGCCAAAAAACCCCCACCAATACGAATACTTTCGGAAGCAAGTACAAAAAACGGACGAATCAAAGGACTTAGGCTATTGATGAGCACACCAGCCATTTTGAAAGGAAACATCACAACTTGTCCGGCTTTGGTAGTACTATAGTTTCCTTGCTTGGGTACTCCCATTGTTTTACGTAGGGTAGAATCAATATTTTTGAGGGTAATGGGCTCACCTTCCATTTTCATACGGTCGGTAATGGTTTTTGCTTCAGGCGAAATGATCCAGAGAATAATGTATAGTAAAATACTGGCACCACCCAATGCAATACCCAATACAAATAATAAACGCAATAGGGCAAGCTCTATACCTACATAATGCGATAGTCCAGCAACTACTCCACCAATGGTAGAATGGTTGCGGTCCCGGTAAAATCTTTTGATTTGAGGGTTTTCTTCCAGCTCTTTGTTCAAAGGTACCACTGCCCAAAGGGTAATATAACTGATCAGCGTAAAAGCAGGAATTGCCGGGGCAAAGAATAGCCCAAAGGTAAGTACAATCAGAATAAGACGCACCCACATAGCATCCATGTTAAAGTAATGGGCAAGCCCTGAAGCCACCCCACCCAAAATCTTGTGGTTGCCATCACGGTACAAGCGCTTGCCACGGGTTCGGCGTGGTACCTGACTAGCCACAGCTTGTGGCACATGTTCGGCAGTATGGCGGTGGTTGTCTTCTACATCGAAGTTCAAGTCTTCTGTGTATGCTTTTTCGGTTTGGATGGTTTTTTTAACCGGAGGGTTCTTTGTCGGTTGTGCTTGAAGCGACGCCTGGTACTCGGCTTCGGTTTGTAGCTCAAGCCCACCATCGTTAAACACCGGATTAGAAGCAATGGGTTGGTAAGCAGGGTCGTCTTCCATTGCCTGAAAGTCAGCAACACTCCCCATGGTAGTGATCAGATGGTTTACATCCTCTTGGGTAATCACTTGCTTGCCACTATTGAGGGTTGACATAAAAATTTCAGCCATACGGTTTTCTATGTCTTCTATAATCTCCTTACTGTCTTCAAATGAGGCAAAATACTGCTCTACCGAAGAGAGGTAGGTTTTGAGTTGCTCGTAGGTATCTTCTTCTATGTAGAAGATGATCCCACTAATGTTGATGCTAATATTTTTTTTCATGGTTATATGTGCTGAGTTTATTAAGTGCTTGTCTAAAGTCGATTGATGGTTTTAATTAGGTATTATTTCTTTTTGAGTTTTATCTCTTCCAGTGTTGGTATCTCAATGCTTTCCCGCTTATTTTGAATAATCTTATTGGTGGACAATACCAGTTCGTTCCACGTAATATTTAGTTTTTGTAAAAACTCGTTGCCTTTTTCGGTCAATGTGTAGTGCTTTTGTGGAGGACCAAGTTTTGACTCTTTCCAGCTATAGGCCAGTAAGTCGGCTTTGCGTAAGCGAGTCAATAAGGGGTAAAGTGTGCCTTCTACCACAATGATTTTTGCATCTTTGAGCTCCTTAAGAATATCAGATGCGTAAATCTCGCCACGCGAAATGATATGAAGAATGCAAAATTCCAGAATGCCCTTACGCATCTGTACTTGTGTGTTTTCTATGTTCATAATATTATGATAAATGTTAACATTGAGTAAACTATTTACTTTGATTAAACATATACACGTCTATCAAAGGTTCTATGTAATACCAAGTATTGGAATAAAAAAATATTTTTTCTCTTAGTTACGACAAAAATAATAGAAAGTTCTATGTAATGCAAGGTATCTTATAAAAACCTGAACCCACAGGCTAAATTACATTTCATTTGCAGTGTACCCAAAACACTAACCAGAGGGAAAGGGGTGTTAAATACTTTTTGCATATTAAAGTATTGATAATGAGGTGAATATGAGCTGTGTGTAGATAAGCTTAGGAGCAGTAGCATCGAAAAAAATGAGCGAACAGGCAAGTAAACTTCCATAAAAATACTGCAATGATTTAATCAACTCATAGCCAAAACCTTAGGCTTTTTTAGTAAATATTTTTGATTTGACCCTTCTGTTATTAGTAAATTAATATGTATTTTTGTTTAGTAATCCCTATACAAATCATACTTAAGATGTATGCCTGAACTTAATCATACATCTATCCATTAATTAAAAAATAAGTTGCAAAAGATAATATATTAACTAAGTTATATGCCAAGCTTCATTGGCAGTAGGTAGGTGCAGGTCTTGAAAAACTTGTACACTCATCACCAAAAATCTGTAAGAGTTTGAGCGTTATTTTAGCTAATTCAGAATTAAAAAATCGCAACTACTTATCTACTGCAAAAAAAGGGTATACAAATGTTCCGTAGGGGAGAATTATTACAAGTGTTGGGCTGTGTTTGGTAAGCAATGGGTAAGTATCACCTGTTGATTATTATATTCAAACAAAGCGTTTTTTGAACAACCCTAAAAACTTTACAAAATTGACAGACAATAGCAAAAGTAATAATAAACCTGCCAAGAGTCGAAATTCCCAAAGTGCTTATTTAGCCAACCAATTGGGCAAAGTACCCCCTCAGGTGATAGAGATAGAAGAAGCTGTGTTGGGGGCGTTGATGATAGAAAAAGATGCGCTAACCGATATTATAGATGTATTAAAACCAAATAGTTTTTATAAACCTGCCCATCAGGAAATTTACCAGGCAATTTTTGAACTTTTTTCAGAGTCGCAGCCAGTAGACATGCTCACTGTGACCCAACAATTGCGTAAAATGGCCAAGCTCGAAATGGTTGGAGGACCTTCTTATATCATGAAGCTGACCTCTATGGTAAACTCAGCGGCCAACATTGAATACCACGCCCGTATTATTACCGAGCAAGCCATCAAACGTGATTTAATTGCCATATCTTCCGAAATTCAAAAAGAAGCTTTCGAAGACAGTTCCGACGTATTTACCCTGCTTGACAAAGCTGAACAAGCCTTGTTTGATATTTCTGAAAATAACATCAGAAAAAATTACGCAGACATGCGCTCTATTATGCAAGATGCCATCAAAGAGCTGGAAGAACGCCGTGACCAAAAAGATGGACTTACTGGTATACCTACTGGGCTTACCGCGCTCGACAGGGTAACGGCAGGTTGGCAAAAGTCCGATTTAGTAATATTGGCAGCAAGACCTGCGATGGGTAAAACAGCTTTCTCACTGACGGTTTTGCGTAATGCAGCGGTAGACTTTGGCAAACCTGTGGCCTTCTTTTCACTTGAGATGTCGGCAGTACAGCTCACCAACCGTCTTATATCGTCGGAAGCCCAAATAGAAAGTGAAAAAATTAAGAAAGGGCAGATGGAACCCCATGAGTGGGAAATCTTATATCAAAAAATTGCCACTATTTCTGAAGCCCCCATATTTATTGATGACACCCCTGCCTTGTCTATCCTGGAACTAAGGGCAAAGTGTCGTCGTTTGAAAGCCCAACACGATATTCAACTAGTAATTATTGATTACCTACAGTTAATGACTGGTAACACGGGTAAAGGGGGAGCGGGTAATCGTGAACAAGAAATTGCCTCTATTTCGAGGGCATTGAAACAACTCGCCAAAGAACTGGATGTGCCCGTCATAGCCCTGTCGCAGTTGAGTCGTGCGGTAGAAACCCGTGGAGGAGACAAAAGACCCCAACTGTCAGATTTGCGTGAATCGGGTTCGATAGAGCAAGACGCCGATATGGTAGCTTTCCTGTATCGTGCTGAGTATTATGGTATTACCGAAGATGCCACCGGAAACTCTACAGCTGGAGTAGGGGAGGTGATGATAGCCAAACACCGTAACGGTTCGCTGGCTGATATTCCTTTACGTTTTATTGGGAAATATACCAAATTTGAAGACCTCGAAACCGATACTTTTGGTATGGACATGGGAGGAGGGTTTCCTTCTGGAGGTTCGTCTGAGTTCGATATGTCCGGCGCCATTACGTTGGGTAGCAAGGTAAATGAATCCAAACCAAATACCCCACCACCTGCCGATGACTTGCCTCGCCCTGAGGAAAGCACGGGCAGTATCTTTCCTCCCAGCAATTTAGACGATGATCCACCTTTTTAATGGGCTTTATGGTTGCATTCCTCACGTGCTGGAATGTGAATTTACTTTGGGAGCATTGTTTGATGGTTTGCGAAACTACCTTGTTTTGTGGACGGTCAAACTCCAGATATAAGTTTGGAGTTTGAGTGTGTTTAAACATCTGGTACTAAATTATCGACCTCATTGGATTATGCAAGTTTTTGCCGTAGATTCGCCCTTCTTCAAAATTGTTTGTTTCAACTTTTAGGCTCAAATTTATGACACCTGGCAAAATTATACTAGTTACTGGTGGCAACCGGGGCATAGGCTTTGAAATATGCCGCCAGCTTGCTACAATGGGACACAAAGTCATATTGACCGCACGTACTCCAGAAAAGGTGCAAGAGGCAGTAGTTCGTCTTGCCAACACGGGATTAAAAGTGCAAGGTGAGGTGTTAGATGTAAGCAAAACCGACTCTTTTAAGGTGTTTGTGCAGCACATTGAAGCAAAGTATACCCACTTAGACGTGTTAATTAATAATGCAGGCATTTTTTTGAAACAAAACCTACAAGCACTTACCGAGCAGGTTTTGGATGAAACCCTCAAGACTAATTTGTATGGGGCTGTATTTTTAAGCCGTGAACTTATCTCATTGCTCCATAACAGCAAAGGAGGACGCATTGTGAATGTGTCTAGTTTTTTGGGAGCCATGAGCGACATGAACCGTAATTACACTGCCTATCGTTTGTCTAAAGCTGCCCTCAATGCCTTTACTTTACACCTTTCGGTAGAATACCCCTTGCTTAAAATAAATGCTTGCCACCCAGGGCATGTACAAACCGATATGGGAGGGGTAAACGCCCAACGTACCGTAGAAAAAGGTGCTGAGACCCCAGTATGGCTTGCTGTCCACACTGAAATACCCACTGGTAAGTTTTTCTTTGACAAGCAGGTGGTGGGGTGGTAGTTGCTACAGGAGCAAGCTTTAAGCGACAAGTGCTTAGTTGCTGATTCAAACCTTGGTTTTAAACTACAAGGTTTGCTTACGCAAAAAACATGTTGGATTAAAACAACATTTTTTGCGCAAGCAAAATACCTATATACAGTGTTAATCAAATACTTCCTCCCTCACCTTGTGTTTAAATACATCCTGAGGGTAAAACCAAGCATTGCGGAGCTTTTTCTTAGAAAACAAAGGTAGTTGATCGCCATAATGCTTAGATGTTTTTTGGGTAGAGTTGCCATAACTTAACAATACCTTGGCTTTGACAGTTTTGCCAAACTCAATCACCCCCACCCAAGAGTCACCACCACCCACATAATTGATTCCTTGTTTGTCGGTGTAGCCCTCCCAAGCCACTCTAAATACCCCAATGCCTCCCGCAGAACCATTGGCAGGTAAGTTATACTTGCCGTATTTCAAGCGGTGCATCTTACCCCAGGCAATGGTTAGCTTGCCGTGTTTTTTCTTAAGGTAAGTCGCTACTGCATTCAGCATTTTTACTGCTTTTTGGGGCTGAGCCAAGCCATCAGGCGTGGTACGGGGCTTGGCCGCATTCCAGGGGGTTTTGTACATTTTACTGCGCCAAAACCCCATTTTAGATGCCCAGGCATAGAACAAATAAGCACCTTTGCTATCATTGTCCAAGTGTCGATTCCAATTTTGTAATACCTTTTTGGCTTCTTGGCTCAACGCATTGCCGTATTGATCTACTGCAGCAAACAAATCGTCTAAGATTCGGTCAGCCAGTTCAGAGCGGGTAGAGTGTTTGTAGGCAACCAGTTCGTCAAAAGTAATCGAAGTATCTTCGGCCAGCATTCGGGCAGAGCGTTGTGGACGGAACCCCATTCTGATAGGTGCCATATAGGGTGGGTAGTTTTTGGGTATAAGTAATGGCGGAAAAGTAACCGACCAAGGCGGATCATTGGCATTTTGGAGCCAACCTTGTGGTGGGTTTTTTAATTGAGGCATCTCTTTGTAAGCATGTATTTTGTGCCACAGGGTAGCCGTTGTATTGCCTGGTACTACATTGTTCCAAAACCCCCAATCGCCTTTAGAACGCACTGGTACTCGTCCGTTAAACATATAAAAAATATTCCCTTTTTTGTCGGCATACATCACATTCCAAAACGGAATTTGCTGCATTTTAAGGGCTTTTTCAAACTGTCGAAGGTTTTTGGCGGTAGCCATTTTCCACCATTGTAAAGCCATATTAGGTGCATTGGTACCTGCCATTTTTATTGCCAAAGCCCTGTGTTTGCCCATTTTTACTACAGGACCGTGTTCTGACACAAGCAAGTCAATGGTTTTGTTCTGAAACTTGCCCTCTTTGGTTTTTACTTGGATGGTAGTGCGGGTTTTTACAAATGGTTTGACTGCTCCATCCATTACATATCCCTCATCTTTGAGTTCCAGCTCATAAGTATCAGCATTGTCTATGGTATTATCTGTATGGCTCCAGCCCAGGTGTTGATTAAAACCAATGGCTATGCCTGGCAAGCCTACCAGGTTTACCCCATAAGTATTGTGGCGGGGGCTTATAAGATGCATTTCATGAAACAAAAATTCGTTGCTCCATGGCAGGTGAGGGTTTTGCACCAACATGGCGTTTTTGCTTGCCGACCGAGAAGGGGCTATGGCATAAGCATTAGAGCCTTTGTCGGCCCATTTTTGCACCCTGCCTAGTTCACTGCCTCCTACAAACCGGGTAAATACTACATACATCAAATGTAGGTGAATGTCGTCAGTAGTCACCGGAAGGACTACTTTATATTTTTTGTCAAAATGATTGGGGTGTGCCTGAGCATATTTGTTCATTCCCTTGACAAAGGCCTCAATGTATTTTTTTTGGGTAGGATGTTGTTTTTTTTGCCATTTTTTTGCCAACTGCGGAAATTGCAGTGAGCGAATAAGCTTGTCGTTGTGCAGGTAACGCACCCCCCAATATTCGGCGGCCTTGCCTCGCGACTTGCCATACATCTTTAGTATGAGGTTGCCGTGGTTGTGCATGTGTGCCCAGCCCATCGCCATAAACAAGTCTTGGTCGTTTTTAGCGTAGATATGAGGCACCCCCCAGGTATCCCATACAATGCGGGTTTGTTTGAAGTTGACTGATTGATTGTTTTGTGCCTGGCACGACAAGCCCAGCCAACTGATAAAAAGCAGGGTAAATAAGTTTCGTATGGTCATATAGAATGATTTTGATGGTAATAATTGGGTAAATGGTTACAGAAAAAAGAATTACGATAAATATTATTTGAAAGCCCACTGTTTTTAGTAGTGGGATGAAAAATAGTTGCCGAATGGCAAATGATGTTCAAACCTTTTTTTGGTTTTCAATATATTTTTTGATGGTTTTTTCTGAAATATGCCCTACTGATTCAATATAGTATGACCTTGTCCAAAGTGTTGGAAGTCTACTTTTTAGTTGGGGAAATTCTTGCCTCAAATGGCGACTAGTGTAGCCCTTAAGTTGCCCAATGATGAAATGAGGAGCATCTATAGGCTTCGCTTTGATGACAAGATGTACATGGTCTTTCATAACCTCCATTGTTTCTATTTCAATGCCCAAATCTTTAGCCTTTGAAAGCAAAAGTTCTTTGAGCCTTGTTTGTATTTCCTGAGTCAGGACTTTCCTGCGGTATTTTGGACACCAAATGATATGATAGCCTAGGTTGTAGACACTATTTTTAGAGCTTTTCCAGCGTTTTTCCATAGCTTAAATATAGTATTTATTTGTCAGATAAATAATATTTCCTTCGTATATTGCATTATGCTCCAAGTAGTGAAGACATACAAATACAAGCTCCGAAATTTGTCGGCTACCCAAACTCAAAAACTGAGTAGTTGGGTAGGTGCTTGTCGGTTTGTGTACAACCTTGCTTTGGAGACAAAACAATACGCCTACAAAGCCTACGGGGTTAACTTGTCTCGCTTTGATTTGGATAAGGAGCTCAAAACCCTCAAGGATGTAGAGTGGATTAAAGATGTCCCTTCTCAAAGCCTCCAGGATGTGCTTCAAAGGCTTGAGAAAGCCTATCAATCTTTCTTTAAAGGTGGTGGCTTTCCCAAATGGGCGAAAAAAGGCAAATACAACTCCATCACTCTGAAGTCAGTCACCCGTGACAACTGTGAGGCTGGTCGTTTTGTTCTTCCAAAGCTGGGTGAGGTCAAAACCTTCTACTCACGAGAAATCCCTAAAAAAGCCAAACTTAAGCGAGCAACCATCATCAAAGAATCGGATGGTTTCTACATTTCTATTATGTTCTCAACGACCACCCAACCACTTCCCAGTAATAACCAAACTGTGGGATTGGATTGGGGGATAGAACATTTTCTAACCACTTCAGGTGGCGAACACATTGCCAATCCGCGTCTTTTTCAGCACTACCAAAACAAGCTTAGGATTGAACAACGAAGCCTTTCCCGCAAAAAGAAAGGCGGGAGCAACTTCAAGAAGCAAGCCCGAAAACTTGCCAAACTTCAGGCTAAAATTGCCCGTATTCGCAACGATTTTCAACACAAAGTCAGCACAGGCTTAATTCTCAAATATGGCTCTATTGCGGTTGAAAACCTCAAAGTTCGCAATATGACTGGTAGCGCCAAAGGAACCACCGAAGCACCTGGAAAGAATGTCAAATCCAAATCAGGTCTTAATCGCTCTATTCTGGACACGGCGCCTTCTATGTTTTTGGATAAGCTAGAATACAAATCGAAATGGCACGGACGAACTTTTGTCAAGGTAAACCCAAAGTATACTTCCCAGGTATGCTCTGAATGTGGGCACAAAGACAAAGAAAGCAGGAAAACACAAGCTAAATTTGTGTGTACATCTTGTGGCACAAAATTAAACGCAGATGTCAATGCTGCAAAAAATATTGAGGCAAGGGCTTTTGCCTCTATCCGTTAACGTGAACCATTAGGTTGTGCGTTGGGTGAGAATCCCCTCTGCTTTAGCTTGGGGAGCAGTCAATAATCAATTTAGAAAGTAAAGTTAAAAAGAGGATAGCATCAAGCTCTTTTTTTGTTTTTTAAACTGTTACTTGTTGTAAATGATTGATTAATAGGTTGTTAATGGTGCTGAGGGAGAGGTTTGAAAATTATTGTATTTTTTGACACAAGCATTTGTTTTTTGCTAACATTGTTTTATATTTGCCAAACAAATGAGCAAGAAAGCGTTTGTAAAAAGTTATAAACAGCTCAAAATATTGAAAATATTTGTTAGCATTTCGTGCGATGTTTCGTCGCAGTAGAAGTTAAGCTCTCCATACATCACCATACGGCAATGTCATTCAGCGTATTCTAATTTACTATACCCCATAGTAGAATCGAATTTAGCTGGACGGGCGAAGCCCTCAATGGTCAATTTTACTATGGGGTATAGTAAATCCCATACGCCTACAGTGATTTCCGCTGGTCTCAGGCAAGAAGTAACAAATAATCATCATTTTTTTATTACTTATTTATAGTATAGTCTCAAATCGAGTTAGCATTTCGTGCGATGTTTCGTCGCAGTAGAAGTCAAGCTTTCCATACATCACTATACGGCAATGTCATTCAGCGTATTTTTAGGCTAGGGGGTACACCTCTTAGTCAAGAACAGCTGAACGGGCAAAGCCCTATTCGGTCGACTAAGAGGTGTACCCCCTAGCCTCCCATACGCCTACAGTGATTTCCGCTAGTCCATAGCGAGTAGTAATGACATTTGAGTAGTAGTAGATAAAAAATATTCAAGCCAAATTGAGTGTGCGCTTTAATCTCAGATGTGATGTTTCGTCATTACTCAAAGTAAGGCTACCCCAAACATCATTTATAGTAATTTCATTTGGTGTGTTGAAGATTCAAAAAACAGCGTCGGTTCAATGCCTGCCTGTTTGTCTCTTGTTATGCTGGCAATGATTATTATAAATACCAGTGGGTAGTCGCAATATTTGGTAAAAGCACTTATTTTAAGTGAGTTATAAGTTGAGTTAGCATTTCGTGCGATGTTTCGTCGCAGCAGAAGTCAAGCTTTCCATACATCACTATACGGCAATGTCATTCAGCGTATTTTAGCGGGATACCGTCAATTCTTTCATTAAGAATAGCTGAATGAGCAAGCTCAATTCGATTAATAATAGAATTGACGGTATCCCGCACCATACGCCTACAGTGATTTCCGCTAGTCCATAGCGAGTAGTAACAAGACTTATCAATAAAATCAAAAAAGTGACATACCACACATAATGGTGGTTTTGTCTACCACATCAAACACCAATGCCAAGGTATTGATCAGATAAGCTGTCACTTTTTAGCAAAACCAGTAATATATAAAATTAAAAGCTTAAAAATCAATTATTTCTAAGAAGGAGGTGTCCCATGTTAAATGAATCATTATTGCAAAACTTTCCCCCTGCCAATGATAAAGATGTATTTGATATTATTCAATTCATCAAAAAATCTCCTTTGGAAAAAAACTATTGGCGCATACTCAAAACACTTTATAAAAAAACGGAGACTTATTTTTTGGGTTTGTCTTCGCAGGAAAGCCATACTATAGACGCTGAGGCGACCAATAACCAATTGTTGATGTTGACCCACTTGATTTTTAAGATTGACCGTGTCAACCCCCAAGATGTAAAGAGCCCTTACCCCACCCACGCCACTTTGCGTTATATGAAACGCCGTGCCCGTAGATTTTTGCGCACCCTGGCGGTTCAACAGCCTCAATACTATTTCCAAATAGCCTCTAAATTGCTTGTTTTTCAGGCCGATAAGCCTACATTCAACTTAAGTTATCAATGGGTAATCGCCGATATTTTGTTGGGTAACTCTCATCGTGCTCACCAAAAAGGACATGGACAAGGCAAGTTTGTTTTTGATGGCAATCGTTACCATTTACACCATCGAGAAGAAGGGCAACCTGAGGTTTGGGATGGTCAACTCAACTTTTTGCAAGAGTTATTGATGAAAAACCTACCTTGGGAAATTTATGAATTTGTGGTGAAGATATTAGATCATCACCAAGCCACTCCTACCCAAGTAAGCGAAGAAGTACTGGAGAAGTTTTTCAATACTCCTTCACATTGGCTTAAGCGTACTGCTGCTGTTATGGCATACCAAACATTTTTGTTTCAGGGGGTAAAGCCCGCATTGTTTGCCGGCATGTGGTTGTATAGCGGTGCTACTATTCGCAAAAAAATAGATGAAACCGATGCCAATCGCCCCAATAAAGGCGCCAAGTGGTACAAAGACTATGGCAAACACTTGTTTAAATACAGTTTTAACGAATTGCGTGTGGGTAACAATGGCAAACGTATTGTAAAAGCGCTGGAGTTGGTACAGCAAAAGTACGCTCAAGAGATTCAGCCCGATAGCATTTTGCCTATAGCCCCAGCTTTGCTTCAGTCTAACCACAAAGCACTGAATGATTTGGCATTGCAAGGAGCCGATTTTGCTCAGAGAAGCGATGCCCTCGAATGGCTGAAAGCTTTGGGTACCAATGCCAATGAACAGTTATATAAGCAGCTTGCCAAAAAACTGATTACCAAGTTTACCCAACGCTACATGTATGCCCGAGACATTGAACCTTATGTATACAATACGTCGCCTTACGTAGCAGACTTTGGCTGGCGATTGTCTGATAAATTGTCTTGGGGTATTTATTCAATATGGAATAAACTCACTAACTATCAGCACAATAACCGCATCAAACGCGAATACTTTATCCATGCCATTACTACTACAGCAGGAATCAATGCTTTTATGAATTATTATAGTGGCAATGGTTACTTAAACAATCTGCCTGAGTATATTCTGACCGACATTATCTCAGATGGAGATAAAAGAGTCTACGATTTTCTGGTAAATCGTTTAAAGCTTGACTTTACTAAACAACCTATGTATCATTTTCAAAGGTTGGCAGCTTTTCCGGGAGATGTAAAGGAAGACATTTTAGCTGAAGCTTTGCAAAAGCTTAAAAATAAAGACTTGTTTAAAGACTATTGGATGGTTACGCAGGGCTTTTCGCAAATTGCCCGTAATGATTGGGCAATGGATGCTTTCTTTCGGCTTTTAGATGTTGCCAAAGTGTCTGATGCTGGGGCAAGCAACCTTTGTGGGCACGTGTTTAATTATGATATTAAATTGGTGGATCGTTTGATGACATACATCAATGATTTACCCAAGAATAGCAATCGTAAAAGCTTGTTTGTAAAGCACTTGGCTGACAAGCTCAGCCGTGATGTAAACATTGGGGCACGTATACCTGCTGGGTTGATGGATGAAATCATGCAACAAATGGGTTTTGAGATGTTACTTACTCTAACTGCTACTGCCAACGATCAGGCTTGGAAAAGCCTTAGCAAAGCAGTATACCAGCAATTATTGTATAAGCAGAACGAAATAGGTTTTTGGAAAAATATTTTGGAGCGGGTGCTCGACGCTGAAAGCGAAACTTTGAGCAATCGCTTAATAGAGGATAAGGAGTTTTTTGAGCTTTTTCAACAACAAAAAGATGCCTCGGTACTCGAAATTAACCATCCTTCTTTTGAGCAAGCATTATTGGGTTGGGTAAAAAACAACAAAGACCTGTTTGCTGTAGGTACAGCGCCTTTGCGAAGCTTGTGTTACCACAAATTGCCTTCATTGCGTCAGTGGGGGCTTGCCAAAGCTGCTGAGCTGGGTATGAGCATTATGTTTGGATTGCAACTGTTAGAGTCGGGCATTCCTGATACAATGGCTGCCGGACGTGCTTATTTCAATGGATTGGCAGCTGGTTCTGACGATGAAAGAGAAGCAGCCTTGGCTTTATGCGATAGCCCCAGCAAAGAGGTGCGCACATTTGGAATGGAATTTCTTGCGCAGCGCAAAGATCAACTCAAAGACCAACCCCAGGTACTGGCGTTTTTGTCTGAACACGCTGATGCTTTTGTACAAGCGTTTGTATCGCGTGAAATAAGCCAACAAGCACTTAACGAACCTTTTGTGACACGTTTTGACAAAGAAATTTTGCGGATGAAAAATCGTAGCCGTGAAGCAAAAGAACATACTAAAAAGAGGGTAGAAGAAACCTTGGCTGTAGATGCTCAAGTATTGAAGGAAGTGGCACGTTCGGGAGGCAAAACAGATGCAGAGTGGGCTATTGTACAATTGACCAAAAAGGCATTGGCAGGCGAAGAAATAGATGGTTTTGTTCTGGATTAATTAAATGCTTGAAATTTAACTGCAATAGTCCATAGCTGATTCGAGTAAATATTCACCTTGTTAAATCCTGTAAACCAGTATCTTATATTAAGATTATTTACTCACTTTATTTTCAAAAGTGTGTCGGTTTTACGCCTAAATACCCAATTAAATAGCTTTTAAATTCATAAATAACTGATAACCAACTTTGACTAAAATCACTGCGGAGTATTGTTAACAGTTGCCCTAAATAAAAAATCCCCTCGTTTGAAAATATTCAAGTGAGGGGATTTGTATTATATTTAGATATGAGTTGTGTCGAATACAATGTGTTCTGTAGGTTATCAAAAATTAACTTTTGTAACACTGGCTTAATTTTCTACATCTACCCAAATGTTGGTAGTAAATTTGGCGGTTTGAGTTTTGCCACAGCGGGTACAGGTTCTTTTCAAACTATTTCCTTCCCAGTCATGTCCCCAAATTCGGCAGGCAAAATGCTTTGATTTTATCTTGTCTGCCTGAAACTCCTTTAAGTTCTCGTTCTCAGGTGTTTGATGCTCTGTCATAATTGTTTAATTAACGTGTTCGTGTGTCATTACTGCTTTTTTAAGAAGTACGGTTATTTTCTAAAAAAAGTTAGATGATTCACCCAATACACAAAATATTATTTTCGTCTATGTTTCCTCGTAAATCACTCATGTTAAATTTACTTTCGTGCGCTGGGTCAATCTTTAAATTTAATAAAAAAATCAAATACTTAAGCAGCGGGTGTAAGACATTTTTTAATAATGCATATTTTAATTTGCTGTTACTGACCACCAGTTACTTGTATTATTTCTGGTTTTGCTCATAAATATCCTGCCAGACAAATGTCAATGGATAAGCGGAAAATACTGCGGGTAAAGTAAAAACTTTGAGTTTGACGCGTATTTGCTATGGTGGCTAAGTAAGTTTTGGGCAGGTTTGTCACACAACACCCTAAGCTAAGGAACGATGCAAAAATAAAGTTCTATAGTTTAAGGAAATATTTTTTGGTCAGGCGAGGTCAAAAAACGCGGCATAGCCATGGCAAGTTTTTTTAACGAAGCATGTCCAAAAAAGATGAGGTTAAGAATGTAAATTTATTTTGACACCGTTCCTAAGCATAATTACAGACGAAGTGTGAATCCCTTTTTCAAACTTAAAGCCTCTGTTATATCAAAAAGTTCAAGTGAATTGTTTGAAAAAAAATGACTATGTGCTATGATAAAAATCATTTTACACCCCGATTTTTGACTTCATATTTGTGGCTTTCTAAATTTGTAATTGATGATAGAGCAGCAAATAGAACTCATGGCTCCGGCAGGGTCATTTGAAGCGTTGATGGCCGCCATTCAGGCAGGTGCCAATTCGGTATATTTTGGGGTAGATCAGCTCAATATGCGCGCCCGTGCCACTATGAATTTTACCTTGGATGATTTGGGTAAAATTGCTGAAATATGCCAACAATACAACGTCAAAACCTACCTTACCCTCAATACCATTATCTATGATCATGACTTGTCGTTGTTTAAACGCATTGTACAAGAGGTAAAAAAACATAATATTACAGCCATCATTGCCAGCGATCAGGCGGTAATTAGTTATGCCCACTCTCAGGGGGTAGAGGTACACATCTCTACCCAAACCAATATTACAAACATAGAGTCTGTAAAGTTTTTTGCCCACTTTGCCGATGTGATGGTGTTGGCACGTGAGCTAAGCCTCAAGCAAGTAAAAGCGATAGCAGACGCAGTGAAAAAAGAACAAATCACCGGACCTTCAGGTAAGTTGGTCGCGCTCGAAGTATTTGCACATGGAGCTTTGTGTATGGCGGTGTCGGGCAAGTGTTATTTGAGCTTGCATACCCACAACTCATCGGCAAACCGAGGGGCTTGTATTCAAAACTGTCGCCGTACTTATACTGTTATCGACAAAGAGGAAGGATTTGAATTTGATATTGACAATGAGTTTATTATGTCGCCCAAAGACTTGTGTACTATAGATTTTTTAGATCAATTATTGGGTACAGGGATCAATGTACTGAAAATAGAAGGCAGAGGGCGGGCACCCGAATATGTAAAAACCGTGATTGCTTGTTATCGCGAAGCCATAGACGCTTACCAGGCAGGTACTTATACTTCTGCCAGGATAGAAGGCTGGATGAAGCGTTTGCACAATGTGTACAACCGAGGCTTTTGGGGAGGGTATTACCTGGGGCAAAAATTAGGGGAGTGGACAGATACGAGTGGCTCGAAGGCACGCCAAAAAAAGGTGTACTTAGGTAAAGGCGTGCATTATTTTTCTAACCTACAAGTGGGAGAGTTTAAGATAGAGGCTCAATCATTGAAAAAAGGTGACCAAATACTCATTACCGGACAAACTACCGGAGTGATTGAGACAAGTGTATATGAAATAAGGGTAAACAATGCCATAGTAGACGAAGCCAAACGAGGTGAAGCTTGCTCGTTTAAGGTCGCAGCCAAAATTCGTCCATCAGATAAGTTATATAAGGTAGTAGAGGTGTAAACAAACTTGAAAGGTCATGGTTACAATTACCCAACAACGACACAAATGCATTGGTTGCCATTATTGCGTAGAGCTGGCCTATGACCGCTGGCGTATGTCGAAAAAAGATGGTAAGAGTGTGTTGTTAGGTGCGACCGAAAAAAAAGGGTTTTATACGGTGAGGGTAGGAGACGAAGAACTAGACGACAACCTAAAAGCAGCGGAGGCTTGCCCAGTAAAAATCATTCAGGTGCGGCAACGATAAATATGATTGCCGCACCTATAGTTAGATGTAATGCTCCGAGAATATTTATTAGTTTTGCTTTCGTTTTGTTATATGAATACTCAAAACTTACACCTTTTTTTATGAAAAATGCTTTTACCAGATAAATTTTCAAACAAAAAAATGAGTTATTTGTTTACTCCCTGTAAACAGTATATTATTTTGTAAAACAACTTTTATAGTATACTATATTTGGTTGTTCAAAGGCCGTCAAATCTGCTTTAACCCCATTAAAAACCTCTCTTTATTTTACTACTAACCAATTAGTTATACTTTTTGCAACTGATTGCCAGAGTGATACTTAGGCTTTGGCAAAGACTTGTTTTTTGTTCATTCTACCCTGTATGAGTTCACTCATGATATTGCCAGTACTAAGCGACACTCCATAAAACGCATTCCTTTTAAAATATTGGGATTTATTCGATTTTTTGCGTATAAATCAAAATAATATATGGATTTGTTATGTATGTACTTGTTTATGTTCTGGATAGGTGTATTAAAAAACAAGTGCATAAATTTGCTTCATCCCGATAAGTTACTACTTTCGCATCATTCAATTATATTACGCACAATACTTAAATACACTTATTTACGATGAAAGTTAATCAATTTTGGGCAAAATCGATCAGTTCGGTTTTGTCCACCATTTTGCTTGTCTTATTTGCAAATCTTCAAGCATGGTCGCAAACCCCCCTAAACGATTTGGTAGAAAAAGTAAACTTCAAGTTTGATAGTAAATCCCGTACTATGGGCAACTCATGGAAAGACGTGCAGTTGCCCACAAATGCGATTTATGGGCGTTTTATTATTTCTAAGGCTAACCTTGGGAAGTATAGCAAAGTTATTTTCACCTCTTACAAAGATGGACAACAGCAAGTTTTGACTGGTGGACAGCTAAGAGAGTGGGGCAACTCTAGTGCTTATTTTAATGGTAACCAATTAAGCGTACAGGTTATTCAAGACTCACGTGATAAAGGGCATGTTTTTCTTGAAATGGAGCAAATGATTGTGGGTTATCCTACCCGTGGCATCAAGTCGCAATGTGGTAGTACCGACGATCGCATACCTTCAAACGATGCTGCAGTTGGTCGTATTGTACCAGTAGGATGTACAGGGTGGTTAATTACCAATGGTAAAATGGTAACAGCGGGTCACTGTACAGGTTCAAGCGCCCAAATACTGGAGTTCAATGTGCCTGCGTCTAACTCTAACGGCTCTATTGTACACCCTCCAGTAAAAGATCAATACCCTCTTTTGGCTTCTTCACTGCAAACTGGTTATCCGTCTGAAGACTGGGCGGTATACAACTTAGGTACCAACTCTGAAACTGGTTTAACAGCATTGGCAGCTCAAAACAAGTCTTTCAACGTGGTACAAACTAATGCTGCAAACACGATCAGAATTACTGGTTTTGGAGTAGAAAAAAGCAGTAACAACCCTTATAACCCTACAAGAAACCAAACCCAACAAACCCATACCGGACCTTTTTCGAGCGCTACTGGTACTAAATTGTACTATGCCACGGATACTGAGGGTGGTA
Source organism: uncultured Microscilla sp. (assembly GCF_947493425.1). Taxonomy (GTDB): domain Bacteria; phylum Bacteroidota; class Bacteroidia; order Cytophagales; family Microscillaceae; genus Microscilla. The sequence continues at coordinate 20,693 of NZ_CANLRP010000057.1, forward strand.
ACTCTGGTTCGCCTGTAATTGATGAGGCTACTGGTAACGCGATTGGTGTACACACCCACGGAGGTTGCTCTACAGGTTCCAATAGCGGAACAAATGCGCAGTTACAAAGCTTTTGGAATGCAATGGGGCTTGGTGACGGCAACCCTGACCCTGGTACTTACTGTGTATCTAAAGGAAACAACGTAAGCGACGAATATATTAGTAAAGTAGTATTTGGCAGCATCAACAAAAGCTCAGATGGTGGCAATGGCTATTCTAATTTCACGACTACAAGTACCGATGTAGCGCTTAACTCTACCACTACGATTTCTATTACCCCTACCTGGACAGGTACAAAGTACAATGAAGCCTACAGTGTATGGATTGATTTTAACCAAGATGGCGATTTTGGTGATGCTGGTGAGCAAGTATTTACCAAGGCAGCAAGCCAAGTTACTCCTGTAACTGGTAATATTACTATTCCGGCGAATGCCAAAAAGGGAACTACCCGTATGCGTGTATCAATGAAATACAATGCAATACCCACTTCTTGCGAAACTTTTACTTATGGCGAAGTAGAAGACTACACCGTAAATATTACTACTGGGACTCCCCCTGCACCTACTTACTGTGCTTCTAAAGGTAATAATGTGAGCGACGAATATATTAGTAAGGTAGTATTTGGTAGTATCAACAATAGCTCTGATGGAAGCAATGGTTACACCGATTTTACTTCTACGTCTACCTCGATAGCTCCTGGCAGCAGTGCTACAATTACTATTACCCCTACCTGGACAGGTACTGTATACAGCGAAGGTTACAGCGTATGGATTGATTTTAACCGTGATGGTGACTTTACTGATGCTGGCGAGCAAGTATTTACCCAGTCGGCTACCCAAAGTACGTCTGTATCTGGCACAATTAGTATTCCTGCTTCGGCTACTACTGGCGCTACTCGTATGCGTGTATCAATGAAATACAATGCAGTGCCTACTTCTTGCGAAAACTTTACTTATGGCGAGGTAGAAGACTATACGGTAAACATTGGTGGAGCTTCGGTAGAAAGTGTGGCTAAAAATTTACCTGCCGAAACTGTAGTATTGTATCCAAGTCCTGCCAAATCGGGGCAAAACATCAATATGAGAAGCAACCAGGCTGGGCAAGTATATACTGTAATGTCTGCCTTGGGGCGTGTAGTGTTGAGCGGCAAAGTATCAGATAGCAACTTCCAGATCAATACTTCTAAACTGGGTAAAGGTTTGTACATCTTACGTGTGGGCAAGTCTACCAGAAAATTCTTGATTGACTAGTTTCAAGTCATTAGCTGCAAGCTACAAGTGGCTTAAAACACTTAAAGTACAAGGTTGCTTCTACAACAGAGGCAACCTTGTATTGCTTTAGGAGCAGGAAGTCGCACACTTTCTAACATCTAAGGACATAAGCTACACCGCGTTAAACTTGCGTTAGAGTGGACTTCGGAGTACCTCAGCAGGATTGAATATTTAAATAAACAGATGCGTGAGCCATCTGCGACAGGCTAAAGCTAATGGCTACAAGCTTTGTTAAGGAAACAGCATTGATATAACCACAAAGTAATAAAACTATCAAACCATTTTTTCCGCCTATTTTTATAAATTAGCCCCCTTTCTCAGGAATGAAAAAAACGATATATGAAACAGTTCACAAAGTTTTCATTGATTTATAGTGTTTGCTTGGGTTTGTTTTGGGGTATATTGCCTTCGTTGGCGCAAGCCCAAAGCGTGTATGCTCCCATTAACAACGACTACGCCCATCTCATTAAGCGGTATGAGATTAAAAATGGTAAATTTCTCAACAGTTTGCCTACCCAATTACAACCCTATTCACGCAAGGGCATTGCTCAACTTGCCGATAGTGTACAAAAAAACAGTACGAGGCTTTCGCCACAAGATGAGTTTAACCTTGCTTATTTGCGTAATGATAACTGGGAGTGGAGCAAAACCGCAAACAATGATACAAAGCGTCCTTTTCTGAAGTATTTTTTGGAAAAAAAATCTGATTTTTACCACTACCAAAGCGATGACTTTGAAGTACACGTAAACCCCGTGATTGGGGTAGGAGGTGGGCTAGAGCGGGGCGACATTAGCCAAACTCCCTACTTTAGCAGTAGAGGGGTAGAGCTACGGGGAATGATTAGTAAAAAAATAGGCTTTTATACCTTTTTTACTGATAATCAAGCGCTTTTTCCTACCTATGTCACCAACGAAATTACGCGACTCAATGCAGTGCCCAACGAGGGGTTTTATAAAAGGCCGTTGAACGAAGACAAGGTCGATTTTTTGACCGCATGTGGGTATATTACCTTTGATGTAGTCAAGAACATCAGCTTGCAGTTTGGGCATGACAAAAACATTGTAGGGCACGGTTATCGGTCATTGGCATTGTCCGACTACTCCAGCAATTATTTGTTTATGAAGCTCAATACCAACGTCTGGAAACTCAACTACCAAAATATTTTTGGGCAACTAACCGCCGAAGTGCTCAATGCCGATGGCTTACGACCCAAAAAATACTTTGCTATGCACCACTTGAGCGTAAACATTACCAAAAACTTTAACATTGGCTTGTTCGAGACTGTCATGTTTGCCCGTAATGATACCACTAACTTGAATGGGGGCAGTGGCACTTTTGACTTTAACTACCTCAACCCCATCATTTTTTATCGCTCGGCAGAGCAACAGTTGGGTAGCCCCGATAATGCCATGTTGGGAATGGACTTTAAATGGAACTTTTTGAAGCGGTTCTCTTTGTATGGACAGTTGGTCATTGATGAATTTGTGATTTCTGAAGTACGCAATGGCAATGGTTGGTGGGGCAACAAGCAAGCCGGGCAGTTGGGTTTATTGTACATAGATGCCTTGGGGGTAAATAACCTCGATCTGCGAGGCGAAGTAAACATTGTGCGCCCGTATATGTATCGCCACAATTTTAAGTACCGAAATTTCACCAATTACAACCAAGCCTTGGCGCATCCTATAGGAGCCAACTTTTATGAATTTATTGGTATAGCCCGTTACCAACCTGTCAAACGCCTCCAACTGGCCGCCAAAGTGTTGTATACCCGCTATGGAGCAGATAGCACAGGTACCAACTGGGGACGAGACATTTTTACGTCGCAAACTTTTCAGCAAGAGTATGGCAACCGAATTGCCCAAGGCATTGAAACTAACTTGGTATTTGCTGACTTTAACGCCAGCTACCAGTTGCTTCATAATATGTTCATCGACTTGCAGGCTACCCTAAGGCAGCAAACCAGTGTTTTGGGCACCCAACGCAACCTGATGGGTACGGTACGTTTTCGTTGGAACATTGCCCGGCGTTTGTATGAGTTTTAATTAACTCAGCGTAAAGTGATGTTGTCAGAAATGAGCCACTTAAGCTTATTTTTGACAACATTTCTCAAAAAGTAGTAAAAGCAAACATGAGAATGTGGGCACTCCATACGCAACGCTTTTTCTCTGAGCTCTGGCAGATTGTTATGAATGGCAGAATCTTTTCAACTGTTGTCCACGCACATCTATAGACATTAGATAACTTCAGCTCAAAAAAACTTAAGCCAAGTAAAAATAATTAAACACGAACGCTTTAAACCAGGTTCTAACATCTACTTTTTTCATTATACATACTTTTTTAAAAAAATGCCGTATAACAGGCAATACAATTATCAAAGTAAGAAAGATAAAATATGAAAAAGAGTAAGGCTGCTAGAGATCAGAGTAAAAATACCATGAATCGGCGCAAATTTTTAGGCACGGCAAGTTGTGCTGCTATAGGTACTACAACCTTCTTTTCCTCCCTTTTTAACTTAGGAATGACCAATGAAGCAGCGGCTCGCTCATTGGTGGCAAACAAAGATTACAAAGCACTGGTGTGTATACTGTTAGCCGGAGGCAATGACTCGTTTAATATGTTGATTCCTAACGACGTAGATACCTATGCCGAGTATGCCACTACCAGGGCTAACCTTGCCATTAAAAAAGACCGTATACTTGGGCTGCAACCCTTAGTAACCGGACAGCCTATGTTAGGGCTGCACCCGTCAATGCCCGAAGTCCAGGAGTTATTTAACAAAGGTGATATGGCTTTTTTGGCAAACGTAGGCACATTGGTACAGCCTACCACCAAAGCTCAATACATCAATCAATCAGTATCATTGCCTTTGGGATTGTTTTCGCACGCCGACCAAATACAGCAATGGCAAACCTCTGTCCCTCAAAGCCGTGCTGCCTATGGTTGGGGAGGGCGTATGGCGGATATTTTGCAGAGTATGAACACCAACCAAAACATCTCTATGAATATATCTTTATCAGGACGCAATGTGTTTCAGTCTGGCAATAAGATAGCAGAGTACTCAATAGAGCCACGGGGATTGGGCAGTGTAGGTATTAGAGATTATGGCGGTGATGATATGTTGGATCAAATTCGTACTACTGCAGTAAAAAGTTTGATGGAGCAGCAGTATGCTGATGTTTTTACCAAGACTTACGCGGATGTAGTGAGTGGTTCACAAGCCACTCATGAAATATTTAGCAAAGCCATTCAAAAAGTAAATGTCAAGACAGCGTTTTCTAAAAACGAAATTTCACAAAGTTTGCAAATGGTTGCCAAAACCATTGCAGCGCGTAAGTCGCTCAATGTAAATAGACAAACTTTCTTTATTACATTTGGTGGTTGGGATCACCACGATGGGGTATTGAAAAGCCAACGAAAAATGCTGGCGGTATTGAGCAAGGCGCTCAAAGAGTTTAACACAGCTATGCAGGAGCTACAAACCCATGACGAGGTGACTACTTTTACTATTTCAGATTTTGGGCGTACGCTTACCTCTAATGGCAATGGTACCGACCACGCCTGGGGAGGCAATGTAATGATGATGGGTGGGAAGGTAAAAGGAGGCAAAGTGTATGGAAAGTATCCTTCGTTGGTGTTAAAGAGCAACCTGGACGTAGATAATGGAGTATTGTTGCCTACTACATCTACTGATGAATATTTTGCAGAACTTGCTCGTTGGTTTGGGGTATCTAATACCGATTTAGTAGATATTTTTCCCAACCTGCCCCACTTTTATTCGCTCGGTAGTACGCCCCCCATTGGTTTTATGGCAGATTAAACACTTCTATTCAACCCAAACCTTTTTATTTTATTGATTAAATTATTTTGAAAAATGCCTTTAGTTCAAAATCAAAAAGATACCCTTTATCCTGCTGTACCCCTAAAAGATGCGTCAAGATTTTTGGCGCAAGCCACCCTTGGCTATCACTCAGAAAATATAAAAGAAGTAGCCCAACAAGGGTACAAAACCTGGTTAGACAAACAATTGGCTTTGCCCCGTAAAAGTGTACTTGAGGTAGGCGAGGAATTGAAAACCTATTTTTCAAAAAATGTAGATGACCCACCAGGAGTATTTCGTTTTAGGGCGGCGTGGTGGAACCTGGTGTTGGGGCAACCCGACTTGGTGCGCCAAAGGGTCACCTATGCTTTGAGCCAGATTTTTGTAGTGTCAGCGTTTGCCAACGATTTTTTTACGGATGAACCACTTGTTTCTAACGCTTATTATGAGCTATTGAGCAAGCATACGTATGGCAACTACCGCGATCTGTTGGCAGCCGTGAGCCGTAGTACTTCTATGGGCATGTATTTAAGTCATTTGTATAATCCCAAAGGAGATAAAACCAAAAATATTCACCCAGACGAAAACTATGCCCGTGAGGTAATGCAGCTCTTTTCTATTGGTTTGTATGAGCTCAACAATGATGGTACTCGAAAAAAAGATGCCAAAGGAGAGTTTATACCTACTTATGATAATGCGACCATTCGTGAGTTTGCCAAAATATTTACAGGTTTTGGTTGTGATTGTCCTACTGCCAAGTGGTTGTTTCCGGTAGACGACTTCGAAGGAGAAGAACGACACAAAGCCCTGTTAAGCCCAATGAAAATGTATGATGAATGGCACGAGCCAGGCCCAAAAAAATTACTGAGGGGCAAGGTAATACCTGCTGGACAAACTGGTATGAAAGATTTTAATGATGCCATTGATAACTTATTTTATCACCCCAATGTAGGCCCTTTTATTGGCAAAGCCCTTATACAGTTGCTCACCAGTGCCAACCCCAGCCCTGCCTATGTCAATAGAGTGGCAAACGCTTTTAATAACAATGGGCAAGGGGTAAGAGGAGATATGAAAGCAGTGATTAGGGCAATACTGCTTGACCCTGAAATAAGAAAGACTGGAGCAGAAAACAATCCTAAAGGGGGCAAGTTGAGAGAACCTCTTTTGCGTTATACCGGGTTTTTAAAGGCGTTTAAAGCCGAAGCTTCACGCGGGGTATTTATCAATCACTTGGTACGCTGGGAAGAAAGCATAGGACAAGCTCCTTTGTATGCCCAAAGTGTGTTTAATTTCTATTTGCCTAATTACCAACCCAATGGGGCAATTGCCGATCAGCAATTGGTGGCTCCTGTGTTTCAAATTCATAATTCATCTACTTCTATTGGGTACATCAATGAGGTAAGCGACTGGTGTTTTGAAAATAGCCCTTTTGGCGATGATGAGGACGACAGGCAAGGGGTACAGCGTCGTGTAAAGATGAAGCTTGACTTTGAAGAAGAAAACGAACTATTGGATAAGCCTAGAGAGTTGATAACGCATTTGGATATCTTACTTGCTTGTGGGCAATTGTCGACTCAGGCAAAAAAGGTGATGACTACAGCAGTTGCCAAAACACCTAAAGATCAACGCTTAAATATGGCACTTTTTCTGGTAATGATTGCCCCAGAGTATGCCGTACTGAAGTAAAGCGTATAAAAAAAGCCGCCTGTAGCGACAAGAATTGTTACAGGCGGTAAAAAACATGAGCCAACATAAGTAAGAACTTGTGAGGCATGGACTGTGCCTTATCGCTTACTGTTGTTTGTTTAAAAAGTAGTAAAAGCAAACATAATAATATTGGCGCCCATGCGCAGTGCCTTTTCTCTTAACTCTGGTGGGTCGTTATGAATGGCAGTATCTTCCCAGCCATCTCCCAGGTCACATTCATAAGTATAAAAACATACCAAACGTCCTTCGTAAATAATACCAAAACCTTGAGCAGGCTTGCCATCATGTTTATGAATTTTGGGCAAACCATTCGGAAACTTATATTTTTGATTATAAATAGGATGGTTAAAGGGCAACTCTACAAAATCGAGTTCAGGGAATACTTTCTTCATTTCTGAGCGGACAAATTTATCCAAACCGTAGTTGTCGTCTATGTGCAAAAAGCCCCCCGAAATCAGGTATTTTCGCAGGTTTTCTGCTTCCGAACTGCTAAACAGCACATTGCCGTGCCCCGTCATGTGTACCAAAGGATAAGCAAATAATTCGGGGCTACCTACTTCCACTACATCATCTTCGTAATGAATGTTCATTTGAAGGTTTCGGTTGCAATACTTGATAAGGTTAGGCAAGGCGGTTTTGTTTGAATACCAGTCGCCGCCTCCATTGTATTTTAGTTTGGCTATTTTATACGTGGCTTTTTGTGCCTTTACCAGACCCACGCTCAGGTATAAGCTCAGGCAGAGCAATACAATTTTTTTTGTGTTCATATGATTATTTATATGGTTTGATTATTCAATTATCTAAACCAGCCTTTAGAAATAAAGATGTAAGTTTCTACTTAAAGCTATTCATTGACAATATTCAGCAAATGACAAGCCGCTATGCCCGCAGTTTCGGTACGTAGCCGACTATTGCCCAAGCTCACCGCTTTAAACTCATTGTTGAGGGCAAGGGTTACTTCGCCAGGCGTAAAGTCTCCTTCTGGCCCAATCAAAATACAATATTTTTGGTGTTTTTGTGCTACATCCTTCAAAAAAACTCTTTCACCTTCGTTGAGGTGGGCTACATAGCGGGTTTCGCCTGGTGTTAGGTCAGCCATAAAATTTTTAAAATTCACCATTTCATTAATTTGAGGCATAAAAAATTTAAGTGATTGTTTCATAGCACTGAGGGCAATTTTTTGAATCCTGGGTAATTTTATCTGCTTACGTTCTGAGCGATCGCATTGCACAAAGCTTATTTGTTGGATGCCAAATTCTACCGACTTCTCTACAAACCACTCTATCCGGTCAATGTTTTTGGTAGGGGCTATAGCCACATGAATGTGGTACAGCGGGGCAGGAGTTTGCTCTATAGTATGTACAATGTCGAGCACACATTTTTTGTGGTGTGGTTCAGCAATTTTTGCCAAAAATAAATTTCCCTTGCCATCGGTTAGGTGTAGTTCATCGCTTTTTTTCATACGTAATACTTTCACGCAATGCCGTGATTCTTCTTCTGAAAGTGTGGCTTGTTGATGGGTGATTTGAGGACTATAAAAAAGTTGAGATAGTTTGAGCATAAAACAGATAAAATAAATTCTAAATCAATTTTGCAATCTACAAAACAAAATCCTATTTCAAAGCAGGGCAAATTGATAAATCCTTACCTGTTTCAAATCGGCTTTTTGCAAGGTGAAAAAGCAACAATTAATATGTTAAAAAGTGGCATATATTAGAGTAATTATCTTAATTCGCGAAAAAAAATGGCTAAAATAATACCACAGACCAAATCATAGTCAAGCCTACAAAAGGCAACAACATAATCTTTGGTATCAGTCGGACAGTGACCTGTTTCAATATTGTTTTTTTGCCAGAAGAATTGTATTCTACAAATAAATAATTACAACCCAAACCGCAGTTAACATGAATATTGCTACATCCTTTGCAACTTTAATTATTCTTATCCAATTTTTTATTACACCTCGTCTTTATCCTGCTTTTAAGGGATACATAGGCTTTTCATTTCTCTTTTGATTGTTTTATTATTCAAAAATACTGATTGTATAGACTCTTCTTTTATACAGTGGCTTGTTATGTCTTATAAGCTATTATTCAAACATTTAATTGTATTATACAAATGAATAATATGAATAATCAGTAAGTAGTAATGCCTGCAAAGAGGGTTTATCGAGAATTTACACATTATTGAGGTTATAATTTAAAATCACAACCAATGAAATTTACCGTAATCAACCAACCTGTAACTACTATTCTGAGCTGGCTACTGCTAGCATTTTTGCCCATTGCTTCGGCGCATGCGGGTCGCCCATACGTGACATCTTTTAAGATTACTAATCTGGCTGGTAATCATACTTTTGGAGATTATACAAACGATTTTTATGGGGTACCTATGAATGCCTTTAGCATAGAGATTGAGTTTGACGAAGACTTTAGGTCAGCGGTTACCACTGGGGCTATGATTACCTCGGTAGCCGACATAGTGGCAATGTTTGAGCTTTATCCTTATTATGATGGTACGCCCAACTCTTTGGTTGCAAGCAACATGGTTATGAGCAATGTAGATATTACACATAGCGGAAAAAAAGTAACTGTTTTGTTAAAATTAAAGAATGGTTTAAGGTCCAATACTTGGTATAGACTTAAGCTAAAAACAGGAGGAGTACAAGGAAAAAACTCGATTACTGGAAATTGGAGTAGAGATTGTCATTCTGAAGAGCTTGACTTTAAAACTACTAAAGAAATTTCCATCACTACTGGTACTTCTGAGCTTTTATGCCCCAACGATAACGAAACTACTATTTCGCCTATCATTATTGCCGAACAAGACCAATACAGTTTTACCCCAGGCGAAAGCCATACACTTACGCTGGAAATGAGTGATCCCGATTTTGTCATTAGCAACCTTTCCTCTGGTGAAATCAAGGCTGAAATGTATGGTTTGGGGGCAACTCAAGGTTTACCGGTGAGCTTGGTGGGCAACGAAATAAACATTGATATAAGTGTTGATGGTTCGGCGCATACCAGTGGCTCACTTATAATTTCGGGCATTAGGGTGAAATACCAAGGAACTACCAACAAGAGTGGTATATTAAGAGCAAAGCAAGAAACCGCATACTTTATCAGTGGCTTGTATATAGAAGGTAACCCTATGACACTGGCAAACCTTGAGGGTAGGGCAGTGATTTATGAAAATAGCTTTAACCTTGATACTGTAGACGTGGTGGGACCTCAGGCTATATGTGTGGGTTCTTTTGATTCACAAAACTATTTTGTGCCTCCAGTAAGTGGGGCTACACATTATATTTGGAGTGTACCTGCTATATTTAAAGATCCTGTGGGTAGTTTTTTGGTAAACTTGGGAGCAGGACGTTGGCAAACTCCTAACAATGCCATTAGCTTATTCTTAAAAGAAGGCACCGTTCTCGACTCTGGTATTATTTCGGTGCAGGCAATTAGGCAGTGCAAACAAGGCACCCCTTCCAAAGAGTTTACAATTACGATTAACCAACCCGATGCATTGGTGTTTGACAAACCCGTAGAACTATTAAGCAACGAGCACCCTCAAGTACTATCGGTAGTGTCACCTGCCAATGGCGAAATACGTTTTTCAGGCAGTGGCATTGTCAAAAACACCTTTGTACCCAACTTGATCTTAGGGCCCTATCCACGGACTGTTACAATAGATTATGTGTTTACCAGTGGTAGTACTGGTTGTGTAACCAAAGGACAGTTTGATATTAAGGTGTTAGATGGCAGGGTACCCAAAGACATGAAAATGTGGGTGTCACGCGATTTGGACAGCCCTTTTGTATATTTTAAAACACATGTGCCAACCGCAACCCCTGCTTGGGGCTGGAAGTGGACATTTGAGAATCAACGAAGTAATGATATTAACCCAACGATGGCGCTTCAAAGTCCACAACCTCAAAATGTTTCTTATAACCTGGAAATTAAGGATGAAAAAAGCAGAGAGTATTCAATTAATAAGTCGTTTCAGGTAACTATAGATTTTAATGGGCAACAATTGGGGAAGCCTACCCAGTTTCTGAAATCGGTAGATTTAGGAGCAAGCAACGACAAAATTAACAGTCAAAAATGGGATTTTGGTGATGGTACTACCTCAACAGACAATAGCCCAGCGCACACCTACAGCCAAGCAGGTAGTTATGTGGTAAAGCTTACCATTGTGGCAGAAGATTTCATTACCTATGAATTGACCAAACGCATTGATATTTTTCCTATAGTTGAGGTAAAGAAGAACTTGTTATATTCAGAGCAATTTGGCAACCTTACACACTATTGGGCTACCAGCGGTAAGGTAGACTCGGCAGGTATATTGATTCAACGCTGTAGTTGGCAACTCAAGACTCCTGCTGGTTTTGGGCATATTTCTGCCGATAAGGGCAAAGCTTGGGTTACTGATAATCAAAATCTGCCTCATGCCACCAGCAACCAAGCCCGCTATTATGCCAGAGAACATTCGTATGTAGAAAGCCCTTCTTTTGACATTACTGACTTGCAACGCCCTACAGTATCGTTTGATTATTGGGTAGATACAGATGCTGGGTCTGATGGTGTGGTGCTACTGTATACAGTTGACGATGGCAAAACCTGGTGGAGAGTAGGGCAGATAAACCAAGGCTTGCAATGGTACAACTCACGCCCTATACTGGGTAGCCCTGGTAAATATATGACCAACGACAATATAGACAATCAGGGCTGGTCGGGCAACCGCCAATACGAGCAAAAAGAAGGGTGGCAAACCGCAAGGTTTACCTTGGATGCAGCACTGGAAAAAATGCTGAAGTTGTCACGCAAAATTATTCGATTCAGAGTTGCTTTTGGTAGCAATGCTGATGATCCTCCCAATAAAAAGTTTGATGGCTTTGCCTTTGATAACTTCCAGATCAACAATCGAAACCGACTGGTGTTGATGGAGTATTTTACCAATCAGGGAGCGGCGGGAGCAGCAGGCAAAGACCAGCAGGCACATAACTTTGTAGTGACCAAAAACGAAATGATTAATTTGCACTACCATGTGGGGTTTCCGGGGCCTGACGAGGCCAACCAGCTCAACCACAAAGACCCTAGTGGACGATCTTTTCATTATGGTATTCGTCAGGCACCTCAAGTAGTAATAGATGGCAGTACGCTCGAATCTAAAAGTCTTGACATTGAGTGGGCAGAGCGCCTATTTTATTATCACACCCTTGTTATGTCTCCTTTTGAAATTAACATTGGCCAGGCTGAAATAACCAAAGGGCAGTTGAATTTCTCGGCTACGCTTACTGCGTTACAGGCATTTGACAAAAAATTGGTAGTGCATGCGGTGGTAGTAGACACTGCAGTAAAAATGGGGGGAGAAATATACCATCAGGTAGTACGCAAAATGTTGCCCGACGCCTCTGGAACTTTTTTGGCAAAAAACTGGGCACAAGGCGCTGCTCATACCCTCAGTTTTAGTTGGAATACAGGCAACATACCCATCGAAAGGTTAAAAGTAGTGGTGTTTGTCGAAAACTATGAAACAAGAAAAGTGTACCAGGCAGCATTATGTAAGGTAAACTTTATTCGCAATGAAAAAAATGAAGACCATCACATGGTTACTGGAGTTCAAAATGTTGAAAGTCAGGCGCAAACCATCATATATCCTAATCCGGCAACCCATACCGTAAGCGTTACTCTGGGCAAATCAAAGGGCTTGCCTGCTTTTGCTCAATGGTCTGTCACCAATGCCGAAGGCAAAATAATGAAGAAGGGAATCTTGCTAAAGCCAAGTAAGCAGTTAGTAGTAGATGTTCATCATTTGCCCGCAGGCATCTACCTTGTGAGGGTGCAAAAAGGGCAATGGGTGGTACAGCAAAAGTTCCGTAAACGTTGAGGTGGTAAGCTCTTTATGCCGTTGTTTGTGTCTCCCCTGTTGTGTCAAGTCTTCCGTAGGGCGGACTTGGCATGATTGATTATCAAAATACTCCGCCGTTGTTTGTGTCTCCACAAGCAATCTGGGTGTAAAAGCTTTGAGACAATGAAAGAAGGCGTCATACTAAGTAGGTGACACGTATTAAGCCGGAAGACTTAAACAACCCAGAATACTACGCCGTTGCTTGTGTCTCCACCATAGCCGTTAGGCTAATATTTTTTAGTGATTTAATCTGTCTTTCATTGCCAGATATTGATGTTTTAATCAGTGCTTGAAGATGGCGCGCTGCGTCCTCGCGCGTGCCCAGCCAATTCTACGATGGCACACGCGAGGATGACGTGCGCCAGCAGCAAGCTGTTTTTTTAGTTCTAAATATTTCTGTGTAAAAGAGAAGAAACACTTAGTTTTTATGGTTTTCTGCTTAGCCGTCAGGCTACACCCCTGAAATATCTTTCAGTGCCCAAGTTTTGGCGATTCGATCAGCGCGTGGGGACACTCGCTGAGGCGGTGACGGTATTTTTTAAGTGATTTTTTTACTATGCTCCTCTTAGCCTGACGGCTATGGTGTCTCCAGAAGCAATCTGGGTGTAAAAGCTTTGAGACAATGAAAGAAGGCGTCATACTAAGTAGGTGACACGTATTAAGCCGGAAGACTTAAACAACCCAGAATACTACGCCGTTGCTTGTGTCTCCACAAGCAACCTGGGTTGTTGCTGTGACCTTATCTGTATATAAAGCTTTTCTTTCGTTTTGGGCAGGTATATAGGTTGTTTGCATAAAAAAATGTTATTTAATAAACAATTGATGGATAAAATAAGTATTTCTTATTAACTTACTTTGTAAGTAGGTGTAGTGCAGCATTACTATGCAATAAACCTGAAAAACATCGGTTGGGAGGAATATTCATTGCTCTTCAATCAATACCCTGAACGAGGCAATACAACTTGACTAAACGATCGTCTTTTAGCTTATATCAACGGTAAGAGACCGTCAGTTTTTTAGGTTAACCACGTCGTTCAGCATATATACTTTTTGTATTACTAAAATTCTTTATTGTAGTGAGTGAAAGAATAAAAAATTCTAATTTCCAGATTCGTTTACCCTTACTTTTGGGCTTGGCTCTTGCCGGAGGTATGTTGCTTGGTGCCAATATGTTTGGAGGAGGCACCGCCAATGTCAAGGGAATCAAGGACGGATACTTAAAAATTAAAGAGATTCTTACCCATATCGACAACCGATATGTAGATACAGTCAATACCGATGATTTGGTAGACTATTCCATTGAAAAAATGCTGGAAAAACTCGACCCACACTCGTCTTACATTCCCAAAAAGAACATCAGAGAAGCCAAAGCTCAGCTTGAGGGAAGTTATGATGGCATAGGCATAGAGTTTAACATCTTTAAAGATACTATTTATGTAGTGGCTCCCTTATCGGGTGGTCCCTCTGAAAAAGCAGGGCTGCAGTCGGGCGACAAAATTATTAAGGTAAACGGTGAAAATGTTGCTGGAATTAAGATAAAAAACCAAGGAGTACGCAAGCGTTTGTTGGGTAAAAAAGGAAGCAAAGTAAAAATTGCTATCAAGCGTTCAGGTGTCAATGAGTTGATGGAGTTTACCATTACCCGCGACAAGATTCCACAAAATTCGGTGGAGGTAAGCTATATGATAGACGAGAAAACCGGATTTATAAAAGTAAGCCGTTTTGCCCGCCGTACTTATATCGAGTTTCGCGAAGCATTGGAAGGCTTGCGCAAAAAAGGAATGAAACGTATGGTGCTTGACCTGCGCGATAACCCCGGAGGCTATATGGATCGTGCCATTAAAATGGCGGATGAGTTTTTGCCAGGCAACCCCAAAATTGTATATACCAATGGCAAAGGCTCACGCTACGACTCGGAAGCCCGTGCCCGTTTTACTGGTTTGTTTGAGCAAGGTCCTCTCATTGTATTGATCAATGAAGGAAGTGCTTCGGCATCTGAAATTGTATCGGGTGCTTTGCAAGACAACGACCGCGCATTGATTGTAGGTCGCCGCTCGTTTGGCAAAGGTTTGGTACAGTTACCCATTGACTTACAGGATGGCTCAGAGTTGCGCCTGACTATTTCACGTTATTATACGCCTAGCGGACGCTCTATCCAAAAGCCTTATGGTAAAAACCCTAAGGAATACCGTTCTGACCTGCTGAAACGCTATAAAAGTGGAGAATTGTTTAGCGCCGATAGCATCAAGTTCAACGATTCGCTTAAATATACCACCGTTCGCAAAAAACGCACAGTATACGGTGGAGGTGGCATTATGCCTGATTACTTTATACCGATAGATACGAGCAGAAACAGTAAGTATTACCGCAATCTTTCGGTAAAAAATGTATTCCAGGAGTACTCGTTCAAATACTATAAAAACAACCAGAAAAAACTGGAAGCTTATAAACTGGATGATTACATTAAAAACTTTAAAGTAAGCCCAGTAATGGTAAAAGATATGATAGCGATGGGCAAAAAAGCGGGTGTAAAATACAACGCGAAGGAATTTAAACGTTCCGAAAAACTCATCAAAACCTTGGTCAAAGCGTTGGTTGGGCGTAGAGTATGGAAAGAACAAGGGTTTTACCCAATTTGGTACAGCATTGACCGAACTTATGTAAAAGCTTTGAAGTTGTTTGACAAAGCTGCGGCTATACAAGAGTAACTTTTCATAGTTGAGAGCGATACGCTATTTTTCTGAACTGCAAAAAATGCAAGCCTTTGTGTTTTTTGCAGTTTTTTTATGCCTTTTATTACAGTTTTTTTGGGGAGTAAAAATAGACGAGGTGTATAATGGTTGTTTGGCTTTTTGTCTCGTTATAACCGAAAAGTGTTGATTAGTATGATAATGGCTGTTTGGCTTGTTGTCAATACCGGTTTTGGGAGAGATGGACTAGCTTGATGCTATTTGGAAAAACCTCAAACAAACTTTATATTTAGCCCCATTCAAAACTCAGGTTGGGCATTACTTGCTTTTAGGGAGCAACCAACAAATAGTATACGCATTTGCTGGGTGATACTTTACCCTGATGCTTTGTTAAATTTTTTGACCATAGCTATGGCTATGCTCGCAAAATTTGCCGCGCCTCAGGGCGAAAAATCACCCCTCAGGGTGTAAATTTATTTTGGTACCATTCCTTAGTGATGTGTAAAAAATAAAGTGAGCTGATTCAAGAAAATATTTTGTTTTCTGATGATCTTAAAAAAATGAACATAGCTTTGGCTATGAGATGTTTTTTAAGAGAAATCAGGAGGCAAAAGATACACTTTAATGGCTCAACTTATTTTTGCAGGATCACTTAATAAACACTTTGGGTTTGAGGTGGGTTACATTAGACAAAAAGGTAAAAATCACTTCGATAATATTAATTATGGCTTATTACTATAGATTAGGGAACATACCCCCAAAACGACATACACAATTTAGACAACCCGATGGCAGCCTGTACCACGAAGAACTGGTAAGCTCTAAAGGGTTCAGCGGCATTTATTCTAACTTATACCACATTTATCCACCCACTCGTATTCAAGAGGTGCTTAAACCTGAGCCTTGCGCACACAAAATAGTGCCCGACTTGCCATTGCAACAAGTACACCTCAAAACCTCAGTACAGGGAATTACCGGAAAAGACTACCTAGATGCACGCCGCACCTTAATGGTAAACAACGACGTACGCCTGGCAATTTGTAATCCATCGGAAAAGAAAATGGATTATTATTACAAAAACGGCGAAGCTGACGAGGTGATTTATGTACACGATGGTAGTGGCTATGTATATTCTCAGTTTGGTAAGTTGCGCATCAAAAAAGGTGACTACGTGGTGATTCCAAGAACCACTATTTTCCGCATAGAGTTTGACGAAGACCCCGTGCGTTTGCTTATCATAGAGTCGATGAGCCCCGTAGAAACCGTGAAGCGTTACCGCAACGAGTTGGGACAGCTAGAAGAGCACTCGCCTTATTGTGAGCGCGATATTCACCCACCGCAAGAGTTGGTAACCGAAGAAGACAAAGGTGAGTATCTTGTAAAGATAAAAAAACAGGGCTATTTGCATCAATACCGTTATGAGCACAGTCCACTGGACATTGTAGGTTGGGATGGCTTTTTGTACCCTTATACTATTTCTATTTATGACTTTGAACCTATCACGGGGCGTATTCACCAACCACCACCAGTGCATCAAATGTTTCAGGCACACAATTATGTGATTTGTTCTTTTGTACCTCGCTTGTTCGACTATCATCCGTTGGCTATTCCAGCGCCTTACAATCACAGTAACATTGACTCTGATGAGGTATTGTTTTATGCCGAAGGGGACTTTATGAGTCGTAAAGGGATAGACAGAGGTTCGTTTACCTTGCACGTAGGTAGTTTGCCCCATGGACCACACCCTGGCACAGTAGAGAAAAGCATTGGAGCCAAAGAAACCCACGAGTATGCAGTAATGGTAGATACTTTCAAGCCTTTGTTTTTGACCGAAGAAGCTATGGAGTTTGTAGATAAAAACTACCCTATGAGCTGGACTGAGTAAGACTTTGCCTAATATGATATAAAAAAAACTAACCCCACTTCATTTGTTATTGAAGTGGGGTGGTTGCTTTAAAGAGGTAATGAAAATATTTAAACCACAAATTTCTCTTTTTGTGGTTGTACCTGCCCTTCACGCAAATCTTCTTTAGTCAATATCTTAAACCCTTCGGCACGTGGCATTTTGTCAATGGTTTGCAGCAATGTTTCGGGGGGTACAGCAAGCTTGCGTGCCTTAAGGTTGAGCCAACCACCCGATAGTTGGGTTTGGGCAGCATGGGTACCATCTTGCTTGTAAAAGTTGTGCAAAAATCGGAAAAACAGCTTATTTTCTGACAAGCCCTTGAGCTCCATTGTGAGGTAAATGATTTCGTTGGGGAGAATTTCTTTAAAAAAATGAGTGGTTTCCGAAAACACAATAGGTCCTATGTTGTGTGCTTGAAACGCCGCCTGCGAAAAGCCGTTTTCGGCTAAAAACTTAGTGCGAATATGCGCCCCATAGTTTACATAAGCCGAATTTGCCAAATGATTGTTGGGGTCAAGGTCTGACCACCGCACTTCTACACTAATATAATACTTGTTGTTCATGGGGCAAAGGTAAAATAATTGGAGGTTTTTGCCTAACAGGTACTTCCACAAAAAAAGCCCATCACTTAAGTGACAGGCTCCAATTCCTTTTTGCGGGATATATTTTTGGCTCAATTAATTTCTTCCTGGGCATAAAACTCAAAAGGCAACTCGGTAATAATTTTGAAGTGGTTGCCCAACTCTTTCATATCTTCATCTTCTTCTTCGTAGTACCATTCTACAGTTACTGGATGCTGCTTATTTTGCAGCTTTTTTAGTTTTTTCAAAATTCCCATCAAATAATCAGAGGTACTGGTGTTGAAGTATACCAGCTTAAAAATAATGATGGTTCCTTTGTTTTGTGGGTTTACTATATACTCGTCGATCAGGTCTAACAAGGGAGTATAAAAACTGTCGGCATCTTCGGGAATAGAAATGCCTGTAAGTTCCAAAATTCCTCTTTTTACGTCGAAATGAACCTTTGGAGTTTTATTGGTTTGTTCTATGCTAATGCTTTGCATAAAGGAATTATTAAGTTGATTATAGGTATCAAGTAGTCAGGCAAAATTAAAATCTATTGTTTTACTGTCAAATGGTTTACAAACATCAAGCAATATTTGTTTATGCCCAAGTACTTATATCAGTTTAAATATAGCCTAAACTTCGTCAAAAATATAAAATATTTGTTAGAACTAATTAAATAAATCAAGGGATTTGTTTTAATAATACAAATTCTGCGCGCTTGTTTGTATACAAGCAAAATACCTTGCCAAAAAAACGGGATAGTTTGACAAAAACAAAGTGGTGACTGATAACCTGTCGCTTTAGGCATTGGTAACAAGAAAGTGGCTATACAAACCCTGAATGCCTCCGTTTAGCGAAAAAATTAGTGAATGCCTGTAGAAATCGCTAATTTAACAATTAATACAACCAATGTATCTCAAAAGGAAGGTTATAAGAAACCCTTTCACACACAAAGTGTTTTGATAACCTGCCGAATAATATACAAAATAACAATCATATATCACATAGTAATCTGTAAAAAATAAAGTGCTCTTTGAGAACAAACTATTTTTGTAGGATTGCATAAACCTTAAAACAAATTTTATGGCAGCTTACACACTTCACGTGAACAACAAAAAATTAAAGGTAGAGGCAGAAGCCGATACTCCTTTGTTGTGGGTATTACGCGACGAACTGAATCTTACCGGAACTAAGTTTGGCTGTGGCAAGGCTTTGTGCGGAGCCTGTACTGTGCACCTCAATGGCAACCCCGTACGTTCTTGTTCTATGCCTATAGCCGCTGTACGCAATGCCAAAATCACTACTATAGAAGGAGTAGCCCAAGGCAATACCTTGCATGCGGTACAGCAAGCCTGGATAGACGAAGATGTACCGCAATGTGGCTATTGTCAGTCAGGGCAGATTATGTCGGCGGTAGCCTTATTGTCGAAAAACTCCAAGCCTACCGATGCTGATATCGATGCGGCCATGTCGGGCAATATTTGTCGTTGTGGTACTTATGTGCGCATTCGCAAGGCCATACATCGTGCGGCCAAAGCAATGAATTAGTGTTTAAATTACCTGAGTAATCTACACCAGTATGCCTAAGTATACAAGGACTTATGGCTACCCAAATTTTAGCTAACAATTGCCCGAAACAGAACCCAACCCAATGATGGAAAAGAAATTAAACCGAAGAAACTTTATCAAAAGCTCGGCGGTAGCCGGAGGCGCTTTTGTGCTGAGCTTTAGCATGCCTTGGGGCAACAAATTGATGGCAGAGCCCGCCAAAGTGCATGAAATGAATGCCTTTTTAAAGATAGCCAAAGACGGTACCATTACCATTATGGCTAAAAACCCTGAAATAGGGCAGGGGGTAAAAACTTCGCTCCCTATGATTATAGCCGAAGAGTTGTGCGCCGACTGGCGTAAGATAAATGTAGTACAGGCAGACCTCGACAGTAAATATGGACCTCAGGGTGCTGGAGGTAGTACAGCTATCAACCGTCATTGGAAACCCCTGCGCAAAGTGGGTGCCACCGCCCGTGAAATGTTGTTGGAGGCTGCCGCCAAAAAATGGGGCATAGACAAGAAACTGTGCTATGCTGAAAATGGTACCATTAAAAATAAAAAGAACCGCAAAAAATTATCTTTTGGTGAGCTTGCCGAAACCGCAGCTCAGGTGCCAGTGCCTAAAGACCCCGCCCTTAAGCCAGACAAAGACTTCAACCTCGTAGGATCGTTTAAAACTGGAGTAGACAACCAAAACCTGGTACAGGGCAAAGTAACCTACGGGCTAGACGCCCAACCCAAAAATATGGTCTATGCCATGATTGAGCGTTCGCCTGTTTTTGGAGGCACTGTGGCGAGCTACAACGAGGCCGAAGCCAAAAAAGTAAAGGGAGTATTAAATGTAATAGCTATTAAAGAAGGCTCTACCACCCAAAGCGTAGCCATTATAGCCAAAAACACTTGGGCGGCTATCAAAGCCCGGAAAGTACTCAAGGTAAAATGGGATACCAAGGGCAATGAAAAACACAGTTCAGACAGTTATGACAAGGCTTTTAAAGCGGCTGTGGCAAAAGACAATAAAAACCTGCGCAATGACGGCGATGTAGACAAGGCCTTTAAAGAAGCTAACAAAGTACTAGAGGCTACTTATGAAGTGCCTTTTGCTACCCATGCACCAATGGAACCTATGAACTGTACCGTGTTGGTAACTAAAGACAGGTGTGAAATTTGGGCGCCTACCCAATCTCCCGGAAGGGCAGCAAGCATTGCTAAAAAAATAACCGGACTTAAAGCAGCTCAAATTCAAGTACACATGTTGAGGTCGGGTGGTGGCTTTGGACGCAGGTCAAACGGTGATTTTGTAAAAGAAACGGTATACCTTGCCAATGAACTCAAACAACCAGTAAAGCTGGTGTGGACGCGTGAAGATGACAATCGCTTTGGATTTTATCGCCCCGCGAGTATGCACAAAGTGAAGGCAGCCCTCGACAAAGAAGGTAGACTATCTGCCTGGAAGATTCAATGTGCGGGAGCGTCAGTGGCTAAGTTTTTTTCGCCTAAACTTGCCCCACATCGTTTTGATATTTACCCCGACAATTTTCCTGCGCAGTTTATCCCTAACTTTCAGATGCAATACACAGCAGTAGATACCTACATGCCATTGTGGTTTTGGCGGGCTCCCGGGCACAATACTACCGCCTTTGTTGACCAAAGTTTTTTGGATGAACTGGCGCATGCTGCCAAAAAAGATCCACTTAAATTTCGTTTAGAGCTATTGGGGAGCAACAACAAAGACTACCAATACAAAGGACACGGAGGGCCTACTTTTAACAATGCCCGCATACGTGGAGTACTGGAGCTTGCTGCTAAAAAGGCAGGCTGGGGCAAAAAAATGCCCAAAGGCAGTGCTCAGGGCATAGCAGTTCATTTTACTTTTGGTACTTACACCGCATTGGTGGCCGATGTATCGGTAGATAAAGAGGGTTATGTAAAAGTGCATAAGGTAGTGGCAGCCGTAGACTGTGGCAAAGTAGTGAATATGAGTGGTGCCAAAGCGCAGATTGAAGGGGGGATCATTGATGGCTTAAGTACCATGATGAATGCCGAAATTACCCTAAAAAATGGAGCAGTGCAACAGAGCAACTTCCACGACTACAAGTTGTTACGTATCAAAGATGCTCCAGATGTAGAAGTACATTTTGTAAAAAGCGACAAAGATCCGCAAGGCTTGGGTGAGATGAGCTTGCCTCCGTTGGCTCCGGCAGTAGGCAATGCTATTTTTTCAGCTACCGGCAAACGGGTGCGTAAACTGCCTCTTAAAGATATGAAAGTATAAAACTGAGTCCAAAAGAGAAATAAAAAACCGGGTTTGAACAACTGTTCAAATCCGGTTTTTTATTGGTGGACATTTGCTGTCCACTTGTGGGCACTTTGAAATTGAATACAGGATGTTTTTTGTTTGTAAGTATTTGATAATGAGTTTTTTGTAAAAGTGGTCTTACTCTTGTAAAGCGATTTGACCAGTACAAATAATAAAAAACAAAAACCTGTTACCCAAATGAAAAATCAGACAAAACATTCACTCTTGTGTTTACTACTTTTTATATATGTTTGGTTACCTGTTCGTGCCCAAGATGGCACGCCTAAACACCAATCTAAAACCGAAATAATAAAGGCAGTGGTAGAAAAATATTGCCAAGACCACCCTTTTTCGGGTGCGGTGCTGGTGGCTCAAAACCGAGAGTTGGTGTGGAAAGGTGCCAAAGGTTTTGCGAACAAAGCAACTGAGCAAAAGAACCTAATCAATACCAAGTTTTTGGTAGGGTCGGTGTCCAAACAGTTTACCGCAATGATTGTATTACAGTTGGTGCAAGAAGGCAAACTTAAGTTAGACGATTTGGCAATTAAATACTTCCCCTTTTTGCCTAAAGAAAAATCAACAATTACCATCCACCAACTACTTTCGCATACCTCAGGCTTGGGGCATTACTCTAAACTAAACGTAAACGCTAAAAAATTTATGTACAAGCCTGTTACTCCAATAGAATATGCCAAAGTAATAGCTAAAATGGGGATGGTGGCAAAGCCAGGCAAAAAAATGTCTTACAGCAGCATGGGCTATATATTGTTGGCTGCTATAGCCGAACAAATTACCGGAAAAACATTTAGTACTTTGCTTGAAGAGCGCATTGCACGTCCTTTGGGGCTCAAAAATACCGGATTTACTTTAAACACCAACGAGTTGCAAAACTTTGCCTTGAGCTATGATCTTAAGAACCAAAAAGCTGCTACAGACAACGACTTTAGATTTAAACTCAACAAACCACGCCATCAATCCAACACTTACTCTACCGGAGGCATTCACTCTACTGTAGAAGATATGTTGGTTTGGTTCAAAGCCCTCGCCACAAACAAATTGCTGAATAAGGAGCTAACTAAAAAAATGTTTACGCCCAATTTGGGTAACTATGCCTATGGTTGGTTTATCAACGACGTACGACTTACCAAAGCATACAAACTTACCAACATCATTAGCCACGGAGGATCAGTCAATGGTTTTCGTGCCGCAGTAAGCATGTTCAACAATCAGCAAGACTTTGTAATTATTCTTGCCAATCATCCATCGCGTATCTGGTTGCTGACTGCCGAAATCAAGAAGGCCCTGGATCGAAAAGAGTAATTACGGTTTTTTAAAATTACGAATGGTTTAATTACGAATTACGAATGGTCGCAAGCAAGGCTAAAAGCTTCATACAAACAGTTAAACAAAGGCTAAAGCTAATCAAAGCTCAAAAAAAGGCTAAAAGCTAATGACTTCATACAAAAACAGTTAAACAATTACGAATTACGAATGGATCAATTACGAATTGGCGCGAAGCGCAGCTAAAACTACAGGTTACCGATTCCTAACTAATTTGCAAATATGATAATTAAAAGCTAAAGGCTAAAAGCCAATCAAAGCTCAAGAAAAAGCTAAAGTTCGTCGTAGTTCAAAAAAAGGCTAAAAGCTAATGGCTTCATACAAAAACAGTTAAACAATTACGAATTACGAATGGATCAATTACGAATTGGCGCGAAGCGCAGCTAAAACTACGGGTTACCGATTCCTAACTAATTTGCAAATATGATAATTAAAAGCTAAAGGCTAAAAGCCAATCAAAGCTCAAGAAAA